>JAEOTN010000097.1 GCA_016839865.1 Promethearchaeota archaeon
CAACGATTACCTTGGAGGATTTTGGAAATCCCGATATCCAGCAATGGATGAGAGAAATTGAGAGTGCAGCAATTTTGTATGGTAAATCTACCGGATTTTTAGGACTATATATGAGAGACGAAGGTCCTGAGGATTTGCAAGTTACTGTCTTATATGAAAACGTAGTTCAAGATTACACACAAGAAGCTGAATCCAAATTTGGGCAAAAAATCGTTGCAGTATATCCAAGTGAAGGTGTACTTTTTAGCGACCACCCTTTTTGCGTATTAGAAGCTGAATGGGTATCAGAAGAACAAAAGATGGTAGCAAATGAGTTTCTCAATTTTTTAAGCCAAAAGGATCTTGTAATAAAAGCGATTGACTCGGGATTTCGTCCCATCAATGAAAGTTTATTACTTGATCCCGAAGTCCAAACAGTGTATAATGCTTCATTTAATGCAGAACACGGAGTTACAAATGATCCTGGCATTTTTACGGAATTACTTCCTCCAACCGATGGAAACGTAATCTCACGAATTCCGGACTTATGGTTATTAACAAGGAACACAGTGTAGGGGAGATGAAATTCATTGGCAGTAGTACAGAAGAAATCAGATAAAAATATTAAAAAATCACTCTTGTTGAAGCTGGAAGAATATTTTTCAAAGCGGGGATACAAAATTGCTCTTGATGTTGTAATCCTTGTTTTTTTTGTCTTAATTATTGCAGCCCCTATTATCAATATCATCTCCAATGTTATTGACAATGTAGGAGAAATCCGAATTCGCTTGTTTGATGATGAGCTATTGGGTAATTCTCAATGGATTATGATTTTACGGTCTCTTTGGGAATCATTCTCAGTAGCATTTATCGCTGTTATCATAGACATAGTGATAGCGTTTCCTATTGCATTAATACTCACTCGTGGTAATTTCTTCGGGCGAAAAATATTGGATTTTCTCGTAGATTTGCCTATGGCAGTTCCTACCAGTGCGTTAGGATTTTCTGTGTTATTATTCTGGGATTTTTTTAATATAACACCTGGAAAAATGTTAATCATATTTGTCCACGTTGCGTTTACTTACCCGTATATCGTCAGGAATCTAAAGATCGCTCTTGAAAAGGTGGATCCTTTGTTGGAAAAAGCCGCATCCACATTGAAAGCATCGAAATGGACTGTGTTTAAAACTATCACATTCCCTCTTATTCGAGAAGGGTTGATTGCAGGAGGCATTCTTGCGTTTACAAGAAGTTTGGGGGAAACTGGGGCAACAATAATCTGTTCGGGTTTAATTGAAACCGCACCAATTGTAGTTGTATCTCTGAGAAAACAACTTCAACTACCTACTGCTTCATTTTTATCGTTACTTTTGATAGTAATTTCGTTGACACTTCTTGTGATTGTGAAACTAATTGCACGAAGAAAGAAAGAAACCAAAAAATTTTGGCAAATTCATTTCGATTTCGAGAAATTTATCTCCAAACCTGTTTTTGGATATAGCCTTAAGATATTATCATTTGCAGCAATGCTTTTAGTAGTATTAGTACCTTCTTTTTTCATCTTTGGGCGAATTGGTAAAGATCTACCTGGAGAATTGTTTGGAGCGGACAATAAATGGGCATATTTATGGATCTCCTTGGTAAATTCCTTTAAAATTGGATTTGTAGTAGTGTTAATTGATGTCGCTTTCGCGATTCCTTTTGCTCTGATACTAGTAAGACGGAAATGGGGTAAAATTAATGGGATATTGGATACCATTTTAGATATTCCCCTTACAATTCCAAGTGCAGCCTTGGGATTTGCAGTGTTTTTGTTTTGGGGCCCTGCAGGAATAAATCTCGCAAATCCTGGTATTGGTATGATTATCTTCACCCATTTGACGTTTACATTCCCATTTGTAGTTAGACCTATCGCTGCACAATTACGCAAAGTAAATAAAGGGCATGAAGAAGCAAGTGCTACTTTAGGGGCTTCTCAAATAACCACATTTCGTAGGATAACTCTTCCTGCTATAAAAAATGGAATCATAGCCGGCATGATTGCTGCATTTGCTCGTAGTTTAGGAGAAACAGGAGCAACTCTCATTGTGATGGGAGCCGCTCGAACGGTACCTGTGCAAATTGTCGATTGGGTAGAGCAAACTGCGTTCTCATCAGCAGCTTTTGCAAGCGTAATGGTAATTATTGTAAGTGCATTTTTATTAGCACTCACACGATTCTTTGAGCCAGAACGGAGGGACATTTTATAGGAGGAGGGTGATGGATGCCAGAAATTGAATTACGAAATATCAGAAAAGAATATGACGAGGGTCGAGTGGTTGCCCTTAACGACATCGATCTCAAAATCAATAATGGGGATTTTGCATTCCTTCTTGGTCCTTCCGGATGCGGAAAGACGACAATGTTGAGAACTATTTCAGGATTGATCCAGCCTACAAATGGAACAGTATTTATTGACGGAGTAGATGTAACGGAACAACCACCCCAAGAAAGAGGGATAGCGTTTGTGTTCCAAGATTTCAATATCTTTCCATTGTCTGTATTCGAAAATGCAACATATGCACTTCAAGTGCAGGGATGTGCTCAAGACTATATTATTCAGGAAGGAGAAAAAGCCTTGGAAATAGTAGGTTTAGCGGATCGAGCCGATGAAGTTCCTGTTGGATGGGGAAATGGAGATTTACAGAGATTAGGTCTAGCTCGTGCAATCTGTAGTGGCGCGAAAATCCTGATCATGGATGAACCACTGGGATCTCTCGATCCAAAGATATCTGCAGAATTCAGATGGGAGCTCCGTAGTATAATTAAGGACCAAGGCTTAACTGCAATTCAAGTCACTCATAACCAAGAAGAAGCAATGGCTATTGGTGATTATATTATCATTATGCGAGATGGACAGATTCTCCAACAGAATACATCTGAAATGCTATATCGATACCCAAATTCATTATTTGTTGGTAATTTTCTTGGCGGTATAAATATCTTGGAAGGATATATCCGCAAACTGCATGAGGATAATTATTACGATGTTAAAATTCGTTTAGGGGGGCCAACATTCAAAATTCACTCCCCTGACATGTATTTTCATTTGGATGAAAATATTATTGTTACGGTTCGATCTGAGGACATTTATTTGTTTACTTTGGATTACGACTATGAAAATTCCAGGGCGGACTGGACTGGAGTTGTATTGAGTGATGGATCAGTTTTAGAAAAATTTCTAACTGGAAAAGAAAAACGGTATATAATTGAATTGGACAATGGAGATACGTTATCTGTAGCTAAACCTGAAGTTTTCCAATACGAGTTTCAGACTAATCAAGGAATCAAAATAGGATTATTTAATGAAGACCTTCGTTTGTTTAAATATCCCGAAAATCTATCAAAGGAGATGGACTTGCAGTGACTGAGATTCGGATAGAAAATCTTAGCTTTCAACGAAAAGGAGTACAGATCCTTGATAATGTGAATTTATCCATAAAGGATGGTGAATATGTTACACTAGTTGGTCCAACAGGAGCAGGTAAAACTAGTTTAATTGGTCTAATAACAGGTTTATACAAACCAACATCTGGTAAGATCTATTTCGACGATGTTGATGTCACTAATTACCCCCCAGAGGAACGAGTGTGTGGTGTCATGTTCGAATCTTATGCATTGTTCCCTCATCTAAACGTACTGGATAATATTAGTTACGCACGACATATGAAAGAATCCAACCATCAAGATACATATCATATCAGTCGAGAAGTTATTGACTTAGTTAGATTGACTGATCGGGATGCAGCACTACCTCACGAATGCTCAGGAGGTATGCAACAACGAGTTGCTCTCGCTCGTGCGATAATGGCACTTGAAAAAAGTGGAATTTTGATCTTGGATGAACCATTTAAGGCTTTGGATGCGGGATTACGTATGAATTTGAGAAGAGAAGTAAAGAAGATTGCAAAAAGTTCGCTTCTAAACATGACAACTATTCATGTAACTAATGATATGCAAGAAGCTATGATGGGTGAACGCATAATTGTCCTCGATAAAGGAAAAATCAAGCAAGTTGGAACTCCTGATGAAATTATGTATAATCCAAAAGATCTGTTTGTTGCGAACTTCTTCAGTACTGAGATCAATCACTTTTCAGGAAAGATTTTGTCCATAGAACCAGCAGAAGGAACCAGATTTAAAAATAAAATTCTTTCAAAAATTGTAATCTCTACTGAAGAAAATTACATTCTCTATGCGAAAACCGAGAAGAAATTTCAAATGGGAGATGAGGTCACTTTTATCGTCCGTTCACAATATTTTAAAGCAAGACATAAGAAAAGGGAAACAAAAACCAATAATGTTTACGGAAAAATTAAACGCGCTAAATTTATGGGTGCTTGGATGAGAATAGAATTAGATGCTCCGTTTAAACCCAAAAATTGGACTTCAGATACGATTCACACAGTGAAAGATTTACCTAGAAAGGAAATAAAAATTGAAGTACCGACAACAAGAACAGCTATCCACAACTTTGTTGTAGATCAGAAAATAACTGTTTACTATCCGAGCGAATTTGTAATCGTATTCCCAAGAATTCCCAAAGAAGAATTAGAAGCAATTCTTAGAGTTAATTGAATTTTCTACTTTAATTTTTGATATAATGATCCAACTAGCTGAGTAATGAATTCGGTTCGTCTCAAGATAGTTGTTTCTTTCTATATTTGATAAAAAAAAGAGATAATGAATTATTTTTTAGAGAATAAAACCAGATAAAGGTGCGAAGTTTTCGTCTTTTACAATATATTGACCAGTTCGACTAAGCATAAACCCAATAAATTCTTGCACCGTATTTGACAACGTACTTACAGCTCCGTTTGTTACTAAATAGAGCTCCCTAATAATTGGATAAGTAGCGTCTCCTACAGTTGTGGTAGTTGGTGCAACGAAACCAGAACCATCATTAATTTCTAACGCAACAACGCTAGAATCAACAAACCCTAAACCTACATATCCAATAGTATATTGGGATCCAACTACTGCAGTCTTCACTGCATCATTAGACGTATGTTCAGTAGCTGAACCTACAAAATCCAAACCAAACCAGTCTTCAAAAACGTCACGTGTTCCAGAATTAGTATCTCGATTCAGCACAACGATTGCTGCATCATCCCAAGCGTCACCACCAAAAGCTGTTGCATTGCTCCAGTTAGTGATAGTACCATTGAAAATACCTCGAACTTGATCTCCAGTCAATTGGGTTATCGGATTTGATGGATTTACAATCATAGCTATACCATCATTGGCGATTGAAGTCAAATTTAGATTTGGATTTGCCGTAGTTTCAGCTGATGTTAAATCTCGAGATGACATTCCAATATCAATAGTATCACCCGCAGCTGCAGAAATACCAGGATCTGAACCTCCACCACTGATCGTGACTGTAATACCAGGATTCAAATACTCAAACCATGTAGCTACAACAGATACTATGGGATCTATGGTAGTTGATCCTGAGATAGTTAATTCTCCAGTTAAATACTCAAATGGAGCGTAGCCTCGTTCTTCGACAACCGCCCTTCCCTCTTCGCTCATCATGTATGTAATGAAATTTGCAGCAAGAGTAGATGGGTATCCACTCGTCACAAAAAATAGGTCTCGAGTTATTGGATATGAACCATCAAATACCGTATTATTTGAAGGTGCTACAAATCCAGAACCATCATCAATTTCTAAAGCGGAAACCGTTGAATCTATGTATCCCAATCCGACAATACCTATAGAGTATTGAGATTCACTAATAGCTGTTTTTAATTCTAAATTAGTATCATATAAATCTGCTGTGCTAACAATTTCACGACCCAACCAATCATAGAAAACTTCTTGTGTTCCAGAATCTGCCCCTCGGATAAAAACGTCAATTTCCGCATCACTCCAAGCACTTCCACCAAATGCAGTTGCATTACTCCAATTGGTGATAGTTCCATCGAAGATTCCTCTGATTTGATCTCCAGTCAATTGGGAGATTAAATTTGCCGGGTTTACGATAACTGCAATACCGTCTTCACAAATCGGCCACATTATTAGATCTGGATTCAGTGTGAATTCAATATCTTTACCATCTCGTGATGACATACCTATATCAAGACTACTGTCTGCTGCTCCAGATATTCCGTCGGTAGATCCTCCACCGGAAACAACGACATCAACTAAAGGATTGTCTTCCTCGTAAGCAGCTTCAGCAGCAAGGGCGATTTGTTCCATCGTTGTAGAACCCCCAATATTTAGGGTTTCTATTACAGGTGGTTCAGGCACCAATCCGAACCATCGAGTAAAATGCCCAGTGATTAGAACGCTACCTACAACGAGTATCAATATACCACTTACAATCCATGCTGTAGATTCTTTCATCATTTTCACATTATTAGTTTTTTAATGATTCTTCGGGTTTTGAAGTGTTATCAAAAAAACTTTGAATCACTTTAAAACCTTGAAGTTATGAATATATAAAAGTCTTTCACCGATTCTATCGGGGATTCTAACAATAATTTTCTTGACCTCTGTAGTTCATTAAGGTTTTTTTATATCAGGATTTCTAAGTTTCTTTCTCTCTACCTTTTACTTCTTTCTTCTCGCTCAATAAACTCGATAGGTTGAACTGTTAGCCAAACAAAGAAAACAGGGAGAATTATTGAGATTATAAACCCTGTTAGTGGTTCAGTTAATTGAATATAAGGGATATTTACAAAGGTGAAGACAACAGATACAATGAGATAGACAAAGCCAAATCCCATAACCGTATATACCAGATATATCATAAACCTCCTTCTCTTCAGCATGTAAATAAACACAATAAATAAAAGATATGTAGAAATCAGTATTGAAAACACTCCGAAAGTGAACTGATCGAAGAATATATTGATCATTGCTAGTGTTCCGAATGTTAAATCCAATACAAGTAATAATAATTCCAATGTATCTAAAGAATCCTCAACACGTTTGATGATGATATACATCAGTGTACCAAATCCGCTTACAAGTGCGAAAATAAAGACCGCAAATGGGAGAATGAAAGACATATTTTCGGAAATTTCTACAATTCCAAATAATAAATAGATAGGATCATCCGATAAAGATAAACTAGCTAAAAATGCAACGATAAGCAGGAATTCGACAATAATAGTTATGATTTTTTTCCATTTACCCTTCTTAGGTTTCTGATTCAATTGAGTCTGATCAGTCATAGGATGGCTAGTGAGCTTGTTATATTTATTTGTATATGTGTGAAATTTTTGACTTCAGGTTGAAAGGTTTCATCAATTCTTTTTCGTTTTTCCATAAATTTAATCCTTATAGATTTAAATTGATCGCTCACCAACCCAATACCATCACTATTTGAGATGTCTTATTATGCCTAAAAGTTTTAAAGTTCAATGTATAAATGACGAGATTCTCAAGAAACTCTCGTTAAAGAAAAGATATGAAATCCTTAACGCCCAATTCATGGGCATTTTGGATGATAAACAGAAAGACTTCTTCTTGAAAGTTCAAAAATTCTGTCGAAAGTACGATAAAAAGGTGGATCACGCCACTGCTGATGTGTACGACTGGATTCCTGACTTTGGTGAAAAAGGATATATCACCCGTTCCCGAGCCTTTCCAGAATTTGATCTGGGATGGAACGGTCCAGACGGATATGTTGGATTAACTGCAGACTTGATTCGTGCAATTGCGGTGGATCAATTTAACCCACAATTCAATATGGGTGCAGGAGCAACAGTTTTAGCAGTTAATCCCTTAGCAGAACACCATGAAAACCAACCTCATCGATTAAAAGCATTAAAAGAGATGATCACCGGACAAGCAGTTGGATCTATTTTTATCACTGAACCTGAAGTAGGAAGCGATGCAGTACGTCCATTAACCCGCGCCGACCCACAGGAAGATGGATCTTTTCTCATCACCGGGGAAAAAATTTATACAACCAATGGTCCAAAATCAAAATATGGAGTTTTCTATGCAGCAACTGAACCAGGCAATAGCAAAACCGTCATGCAAGGCTTTTTTGAGTTACCAACTGAGGGTTTGGTTATAGAACGTATAGGAATTCCATGGGTTCCTAAACTTCACCTCGGAAAGGAGACTATGACAAATGCCCGATGTCCCAAGGAAAATGTATTAGGCCCTGTTGGTGCCGGTAAAGCCCATATGTTCGAAGGATTGAACCTTGAACGGATGGGTATTGCAATTCTTGACGTTGCAGAGATTTGGACGGCTTTAACCCATGCTTTAATATATGTTAATATGCGAGAACAAATGGGGCAAATTATTCTCAAGCACCAAGGAGTAGGATTTACATTCGCTGAATTATGGGCAAAAGGCATGGAATTCACCTTAGCATGTCTTCGATTCTGTGAGAAATTTGATGATGCGATTGAAAAATATGGTGGTCATCTACCGAAACCAATCGAAACCGCAATGATTCCAGTCGCACACGCTCTCAAATACAGAGGGGCAATCCTTGCAGAAAGGATAACTTATGAATGCGCGAATTTAATGGCAGGAGCAGGTGTGTGTGATAATACTCTAATGGAAGACTTGCTTGGAATCAGCCGAATCCAAGAAGTAATTGGTGGAACCCGTCAGATTCAACAATATGTAATGAGTATGACGTTCCGGCAATACTACAAAATGATCTAAACTTATTTTTCTAATTTCTATTTTTTTATTTCAACATTTTTCGAATTTTCCAAAAACTCGTTAATGGTTATTTTAAATTCTCAGCATTATAAGACAGCATATACTTCAATTGGTTGAACCAACGCAATGGCTAATGCAACTGAATCTATTAAACGGGAATTAAAGCGGCTGGAATCACTTGTGGATAAAGATCCGCAGAATTATGATGCTCATATGGAAATTGCCGAAGCTTACCACCAACTAGATAACATGTTGGAGGCTTTTTCTTGGTATAACAAGGCAAACAAACGTTTTCCTAAAAATATTGGACCATACATCGAATTAGGGTATATTTTTATTGAGAAACAAGATTACCAAGAAGCATTCCGAATGTTTGAGAAAGCAGCTGAAATTGAACCAAACAACTATCGTGGATGGATCGGTTTAAGTAAAGTATTTGATCATTTCAATGAACTTGATGAACTAGTTGAAGTGTGCTCTGCAGCGATGGATGCAGCTCCCAACGATCCAGAGGCATTACTTTCAGTTCTTCACTGCCTATCCAAAGCTAATGAACTAGAACGTGCTGAACATCTAGCGAACAAAATCCTTCATATAGAAAATTTAGATACAGATCATACCAGCATCACAAATTTCTATGTTGGATTCATCCTTATGAAACGTAAATTATTCCATAAAGCCATTTCCGTTTTAGAAACTATTTCTGAAGACTCTAAGAAGTATCCTGCAGCATTACATAATATCGCTCTTTCCTATTCAGATTTAAAACAATTTGATAAGGCAGAGATGTTCTTCAAAAAAGCACTCACAACCGAAATTAAAGAGAATGCTCATGCATGGGTAAATTATGGTTTGATGTTTGAGAAGGCAAAGAATTATGAGAGTGCCTTAAACGCTTATCAGAAAGCTAATGAATTGGAACCAGGAATATGGCCATGGTGGGAACATATGAAAGCAATCTTTATTGACAAAGTTCCTCCACCCGAAAATCACAAAAATTTACAGCATGTGGATACAAAAATGACTATCGGGGATACTGAGCAATTAGGTTATTCATTATATTTAGGTTGCGTCATTCCGAATAGATATCCTGTGATTGAAGCTGCTACTCGCTTGTTTTATGATGAACTAGGGGTAAAACTCAAAGAAATGGAGGGTGCCTCTTGCTGTCCTGCACCCGGCGTATTTCGCTCATTTGATATCCCCACGTGGCTTACAATTGCAGCTCGTAACATTTCTATTGGAGAAAGTAATGAGTCCAATATTTTAACACTCTGCAATGGATGTTATGGAACTTTATTGGAAGCTGATCATCAATTGAAGCATAAAACCGACAAGAAAGATTTGGTTAATGAACACCTTGGAAAAATTGGAAAGGAATACAAAGGCAGTATTAAAGTGAAACATATCATCGAATCCATGTATTACGATATCGGTATGGATAAACTGAAAGATCACTTCCACAAGAAATGGCATAATCTACCAGTCGCTGTTCATTATGGTTGTCATATTCTAAAGCCATCGGACACAAAACCTTGGGGAGATAATGTTTCAGAAGAGCCCCGCTTTTTTGACGAGTTAGTTGATTTAACCGGTGCTCGAAGCATTCATTATAAAGACAAGAATATGTGTTGTGGTGCAGGTGGTGCAGTTCGAACAGCAGTAAAAGAAGTGTCTTTAGACTTTACACGAGAGAAATTGGAAAATATACGTAACGTGGGAGGTCAAGCAATTATAACTTGTTGTCCTTTCTGCCATTTACAGTATGATTTAGGGCAAGTAGAAGTTAATGGTATTTTTAAGGATCAGATCGATGAACCATTCCAGACTCCTGTTGTATATGTTACCCAGTTGTTTGATTATGTGTATGGTAAGGATCCATATAGTATCGGATTATTACGACCAAATGTACCAAAAGGAACTCCACCTTTCACAGATAATAGTCCACTTTTCGAAACAATCCTTGATTAAATTGGATCTCTATTCCAATTATTAGTTTTTCTTTTAATTTGAAAACCAAGTGGATTAAATATCAATCTTCTACTATATTGTTTAACTGCATTAATGAAGAGAGAAAATTATGAAAATTAAACACGCTTACATTGTATCTGCTGTAATTATTGTGGTTGTTTCAACAGGAATATTAGTTCCGTGGTTCTTGTTAAAAAAACCGCTGGTATATCAATATGGGATAGAAAAAGCATTTCCGAACCTAACTTTCAGTAATCCTGTAGGTATTTATGACCCAGAAGATGGAACTGATCGCTTATTTGTTGTTGAACAAGCAGGAGACATCCAAGTATTTGAAAACAATCGGAGTGTAACTGGTTATACTACATTTTTAGATTGGAGTAGTGAAGTTTCTACTGGAGGAGAAAGAGGATTATTGGGACTTGCGTTCCATCCAAATTACACGTCAAATGGGTATTTCTATATCTATTACACAGATGAAGCATCCGGAGATTCTGTTATTTCTCGTTTATCTGTTAATTCTACAGATATCAATTTGGGAAATAAGACCAGTGAAGTGGAAATCCTTCGCGTATCACAACCATATGACAATCATAATGGAGGACAGATAGTTTTTGGACCTGATGATTATCTTTATATAGCTTTAGGTGATGGAGGTAGTGCGAATGACCCCGATGGGCATGGACAGAATCGTACTACTTTGCTGGGTTCAATTTTAAGGATTGACGTAGACTCTGGTTCACCATATTCAATCCCAACAGACAATCCATTTTATGGAAATACAGATGGATATGCTGAAGAAATCTATGCTTTTGGCTTTAGAAATCCATGGCGAATGAGTTTTGATGAAAACACTGGGAATTTATGGGCTGCAGATGTTGGTCAAAGTTCCTGGGAAGAAATTGACATAGTAGTTAATGGATCAAATTATGGATGGAAGACAAGAGAAGGCGCTCATGATGCACATCCTGGTACTAATGTGACAGAAATGGTTGATCCAATATATGAGTATGACCATAGTTTAGGCAATTCCATTACTGGAGGTTTTGTCTATCGGGGAGATGATTTACCAGGTTTAGTCGGTAAATATATTTATGGAGATTATGGTTCAGGTAGAATTTGGTCATTAGAGTATTCGGGAGGATCTGTTATTCAGAATTCCTTAATAATTGATACAACTTTGTCGATTCCTTCATTTGGTATTGATTCCAATAATGAATTGTATGTCTGTTCATTTGATGGCTATATTTACCAATTGAATTATATTGAAACCACAGAGTAATTTATTATCTTTTTTTTTGTGTCGAAATGTTTAGTTTCCACTTATTAATCGGTTAAATGTGTGTGGAATTTTCCAACTCTCTGTTAAAATAGGTTTTTAAGGAGATAAACCAATCTGGAGATTAACTAAAGTGGAATTTAGGTAAAGAAATAGTTACTTAATGGAGTTTATAAAAGAATGGCAGAGTTAGATTTTGCGTTTATGCAACTTTCTTCATGTTGGGGTTGTCATCAATCCCTTTTGAATGCACACCTCAAATTATTGCCGTTACTCCCTCAGTTTAATGTAGTATATTGGCCTGCAGTAGTCGATTTCAAGCTCGACTCACTCAAGGCACGTCCTGACAAATCTATTCATGTAGGATTTCTTGAAGGTGGTATACGTACACAAGCTGATAAAGATTTGACCTTACTCATGCGTGCCAAATGCAAAATATTGGTGGCTTTTGGAGCATGTGCTAACCATGGATCAGTCGCGGGAATGGCAAACTTGTATTCGAAGGAAGATTTGTTAAAACGAAAATTTGTAGAAGCGGAAAGTGTGGTATCATCTGATGTAGAAGGATCATGGCCAAACGAACATGTACCTGAAATTTTAGATCGAGTCTTCACCGTACCCCAAATTACTAATGTTGAAGCAAAATTACCCGGCTGTCCACCAACAACCCCAAATATTGTTGCGGCAGTTGTGTATATTTTAACATTACTTAGCAAAAAATCTGAAGCAGTAAAAGCTGACAAGAACGTTTGTATGCAGTGTTCTCTAAATAGCAATGGATGCTTATTAGATTCTGGAGAACTTTGTTTCGGATCTGTTACAGCTGGTGGATGCACTATGATGTGTCCTGAAGCTGGAGAAGGTCCGTGTGTTGGATGCTTCCAAGCGAGTAGTAATCCTGATGCAACCAGAGCAACCCAATTATTCAACATGGTTGCCGAAAAATATGTTTTAACTGAGGAAGATTCGCTAAGTATTCAAAAATTCATTGAACTGTATCTTGGTCTTGGTAATTTCGACTTCTTATATTTCGCAGGAGATGTTTTGCAACAATTAGCAGAAAAACCTGAGACTTTTGAAGAGAAAAC
>JAEOTN010000027.1 GCA_016839865.1 Promethearchaeota archaeon
AAACTACTCCACTTGCATCAGTTAATTTAGCTGCATAAGGAGAGCTAGATTCTTCAGAAATATAAGTTCCATAAGTAGCGTTTCCAAAATGTATAACTACTTCAGCGTTTTTCAGTGGATTGTTAATATTATCTACCACTTTAAATTCCAAAGAAGAAATAGCTCGATAAGTAACGGTTATAGTGTCAGTTTCCCCTAAAAGCAAATAGTAATATTGTGAAAGAAAATCTAGAGTGCCGTAAAATTCAATTGTGGTCCCATTTTGTATTCTATCTATATCCCGATATGTATCTATATAGGTGAGACTCCTATTGAATGCACTGGTAACATCAATACACTCTTCGTGATATATATCAGTCAAATTTAACTGAAAATTACTAACAAAAATCGACGGGGGTCCTTCCACTACACTTATGTCAAAATCCCTTGCTCTTTTGGATTTTCCTTCAACAAGATAATCTCTTAACCAGTAATCACTATATTTATTGACAATTTCAATAGTATGATTAGTTTCAAAATCGATAATGATGGGTTTTTTATCAATTTGTAAATTACTTAACTTGAATGTATTATTTGTTAATTGAGTATATCCCAAAAATTCCGATGTGTTCCCAAGACTATATGTTTTCTTCCATTCAAGATTTCGTAAATACTGAATATCTGGTATGTTGATTATTAGATCAATAATACAATCGACATTGAAATCTCCCATCACCCATGTATAATTGTAATAACTTGTGATTTCTGTCTGATTAATGGTAATAAATGGATTTAGTGTAGGTGAATAAGGATATTTTTTCTGCATTAATCTCCAATTTTTTATTGTCACATTGTAATCAAAAATATAATCTACATTTAGTGTTCCTATTGGATTATCGTTATGGTAACTAGAATAATTGAAGTTGAAGCCACCAGCAGTAGATAAAGTCACATCAGTTATATCGTCGATTAAAGTCGAATTAATATACATCTCGATAATTTCACCTTTATTTAATTCAGATTTATAATTTAGTAAAGTTGCAGAATCGTTATCCCAGTAATCAAATCTAACAGATTCATTCAGTCGGATTTCAATATTACCACGTATGTAATCAGTAGCATTAATTTCTGGAGTTGCGATTTGTTGAACACCTAAAAATTCATATCCTTTATAAGTCATCGTAATTGTGGTAGGATCTATTCCAACTGTGCTGGTCTCCATTAAACCCGGAGCAAGATATTCAATATTTTCAATTGTTGCATTACCAACTGGTTGTATACCATCTAGATCTTTAGGTGAATGACTGATTATTGCAGAGGAAGTAGGAATGGATGTAGCTGTAAACTCATATGATTTAGTAGAGGTATTCAGCAATAATGGACTGATATATCCTATTGTAAATGTTAGTAGCAATAGGAGTGAGATTATGTTTTTTTTTTTATCGTTTAGAACCATTTTCTAACAAACGCCCGACTGGATAGGTGGTCTTGGTTCTATTGATATTACAAGTAATTTAAAGATTGTCGGATAATCGGTTTATATTTATCATATTAGGGAAAAAATCATAAACTGCGAGTGGTACAATAACCTAACGGATGAAAAACTATGGGTACTTATTTAGATAATAATTCGCGCATTATTAAAGCAGAGGAATTCAAGAGGAAACTATCTCGTTTCATCGGGCATTTCCAAGACATTAAAGAATCTGTGGATCTTGTGTTATTGATTTCTCATATGGACGCAGATGGTTATGCATGTTCAGCAATCTTAAAATTAATGTTAGAAAGAGAAGGAATCAATTATAGTGCAAGATATTATAATAGGAAGAATTCATGGAAAACTTACTTGGATCGGGTTCTACGTCAATATGATCATGTAAAAAACCTAATGGTTATTTTTTCTGATTTGGGATCAGAAATTAATGAGCTGGGCAATTATTTCAGCGATAAACAAATTTCGGTATTTATTTTAGACCATCATGAAATATATGCGGTGGATGATGACAAACTCCCAGATGATTTTCATTACATCAATCCCACTATATATGGATTTGATGGATTAAAGGAGATTGCTGGATCTACCTTAGTTTACCTATTTACTAAGGAAATTTCTATCAAGAATTCAAAATCTGCATGGATAGCACTAATTGGAATAAGTAACGATACATTAATGAAGATACAAGACTATCGCTCGTTTAACCGTGATGTACTTGAAGATGCAATAGACCAAGACCAAATTATCCTTCGGGAAGGTTTGATGCTATTTGGCGCAACTCATGAATCTATCAAAAATGCACTTGCATATTCCTTATTTCCATTTATAAAGGAGGTAGGAGGCAATCCAAAACTTGCAGGTGATGTGTTAGACAAGCTTCAAATACCTAAATCTTTGAAAGTAGCACAACTTAGCGATGAACATGTGGATTTAATTGATAATCGTTTTCCAGAGTCTTTAAAGGGTCAATTTATTGAGTTCCCAAAGAAAAAAGGAATTTTACGCTATGCTTTTGAACATGGGATTCTTATTGGACAAACTGCTTATAAAAAACCTCATCAAACTGACCAATTAGTAAATTTGACATCAGCGTCAATTCAATTAAAAGAAATTTACCAGGATTTCATCCAAAATTTCACAAAAAACCTAGCTTTATTTGTTCGTTCACCCAAAGAAGTTACAAATCACGTTATCTTTGTTGATGCTAATCGTAAACTTTCCCGAAATTTCTGGTCAGATGTAGCAAGTTATGCAAGTGTTAATCACCTTTATGATCAGAAGAAAATCCTTTGTTTAAGTGGTGTTGAAGGAAATATTGTAAAGATCAGTGTAAGATGTACTGAACAATATCCACCTCTAGCAAAAGGGAAGGGTGTTGATTTTTTTATTCAAAAAATAAAAAAAGTATATGGAGGAATGGGTGGAGGGCATAAGCTCGCAGGAGGTTATAAGATCACGCCAAATAAATACATAAAAATGAAAAAAGAAATAAATTCCTATTTTCCTTTGTAAAGGTGGCAATTTATGAGACCAGAATTTCCAAATGATAGAGATTATTTCTTTGATAATCACGAGAATATATACCAAGTGATTGGATATAGCCATCCATTGGACTCAGTATATTGTTTGCATAAGTACTCGCCACTATCCAATCCAAGCGATAACAAAATCACTTGGAAATCTGGAATAAACACAAAAGATTATATTCGTATTATTTCCCATTATTCTAGCTCTTCAGCAACTACCAATATTAAGAATAATCCATATCGGACACACAGTGAATTGTATGGTGTAGATATGATCCAATTTCCTACAAGTCTCATAAAATTATATCTCAATCCCCGAAAAAAGCTACAATCTCTGATTAATCATGTAGTAACCCATTTCCATGATGTACGAGATCAAGAAAAATATGCTGTTGAAATCAGTCATTTGTTTGAAACCGAGTTAAGAATTCCAATTGAAACAGTTGGTGTAACTGGATCTATTTTGTGGCAAGGAATTCATGAGAATTCCGATATAGACTTAGTGATTTATGGTTTGAGGAATACTAAACAATTTTTCCAAAGAATTGAGAGGTTAATCCAATCTCATCATCAAATTAGAACACCGAATTTAACGGAACAATTTAATTTAGCTCATTTATTTGCCCAAAAATCAGGATTATCATTTGAAGATTGTACAGTCTTCATTTCAAATAAGAAATTTTTGCTTCATTTCTCGAAATTTGTCCTTTCAATAGCCTTCAGTCCTAATGAGAGTGAAATAAAAAACAATACATTAGCATCTGCAAATACTCGCTTCATTAACATTCCAAGATTATCTAGGATTACAATAAAGGCAACAGTAGCTGATGACTCTTGGATGTATTTTTATCCTGGAGTAATTTACTTGACGAATGTTCAAATAGATGATTCAAAGGCAATGATTGATGTCGGTCAAATCTGTAGAGTTGTAATATTTGAACACGAAAATATTGGATATTATAAACGAGGAAATCATATAGAGATACGGGGTCTTATACAAAAAATAGAAAACCCCCCATCTGATACACTCATAAAATGTAAAGATGTGGTTGATATCACAGAAAATATATATCAGATCATTGTTGGAACTTCTGAAAATTACGGAAATGAATATGTGAAAAATTTGGAGATATAACATTATGCCCAGTATAAATGAGCAGGAAGATTCCCTCTTGCTTCATATTACTATAAAACCAAACAGTAGAGAAAGTAAACTTGTTAAAGGAGAAGAAATCACGGTTCTTGTAAAAGCTGCTCCTGTAAAAGGAAAGGCGAACAAGGAATTAATCCGAGTTTTATCTGAGGAATGGAATATCTCAAAAAATCAAATTTCTATCATTTCAGGTCATAAATCCAGAAAAAAATTGATAAAAATTCAAGATATAACACTTCAACTGAAAAACAATATATTGAATTACGAAAACCAATAAAATTTACAGACTGTGCACTGAATTATTTTTTTTGCTTTGAACTTGTCCCAGATCGCCCTCTCAATAGTATTACTATAGCATTTAGGACATTTTGGGCATGGAATGTCATTGCAAAGTGATTCTTCAATTGTTGTATTATCAGCAGGAACGCCTTCAGCAGTCATTTCTTTCACCTGAATTCTTATTTGGTTTTTCGTCTGGTTATAAGGTTAATATGGGTATACAAATTCAATGTTAAAAACTTGCCTTAAAAATAGGAAACTTTTAATCCTATTGATGAAGTCTGTGAATCTACTAAGGCGACAATTCGATGAATTTTTTTTGTCGTAGGTAAATTGTTTGTATACCATATTTTGATGCTTTTTGTTTCAATTCCTTATCGTTTGTTGAGATAAAAACCCCACACTTTTCAGCAGACATAATATTATGGGCTAGTGTCACCAGATAATCGTCAACATTAGATACTTTCGTTTCGCTTTTTTGTAATTCTTTGAAAAATTGAGGAGTTTGATGTTTTTTAGCATCAAGTAATTTCAAAGCCATCGCTACATTCCGTTTGAATTTAGTACTTGTGGTTCTTGCGGTTTTTGCATTTAATTCATCTATAACCTCAGGAACTAAGATGAACTGAAATTTTCCTTGAATTAATTCTCGAATTTCTTGATAGATATCTATCTGGAATTGTGAGGGTACCAATAAAAAATTGGCATCTAGGAAAACAAAGTTCATTTTGTACATATGGATTTACTCTCGGAAATATCTTTAGAAACTTTTCATAAAGTCCCAATGCATCTGTAGTATTCTTAGTAAAGCATTAAGCATGTGAAAAATAATGGAGATTAAAAACTGCATTGGAATAAACCATATAGGTTGATCTTATCCAATTCTTATTCAGAATTAAAAAAACGACACTCTACTCACGAATCGATATTTTAGAGATTGCAGGCGAATCTAATCATAAAAGGTGTTATCAATAACGAAAAAATATATCTTTAAAGTTCTTGTTGCAGGTGCTGGAGGTGTAGGGAAAACTACCCTACTTCATAGAGTAGTTCATGGTAGGTTTATAGAAGACACTAAAATCACAATCGGAGTAGAATTTTTCCTTCTAAACATGCCGGTCAATTCTGTTGAATGTAGTTTACAACTATGGGATTTTGGAGGTCAAGAACGGTTTCGATTTATGCTTGATAGCTATGTCATGGGAGCTAAAGGTGCACTTTTACTTTATGATATGACTCGAATGAAAACTCTAGATAAACTACAAGAATGGGTAGGCATTTGCCGAAGGCATGATCCTAATTTGCCAATTTTATTTGTGGGAACAAAACTTGATAGAGTAGAAGACATTTCAGTGCCAGATGACTATGCTCGTGAGTTTTTGGAGCCTTTAAACTTATTTGACCATATAAAAATTTCCTCTAAGTCAGGAGAAAATATTATGGGGGCATTTGAAAAGATTGTAAAAAGAATCTTGGAAATGCAAGGAATTTATTAATTTTTTCTGTAGAAAAGATGTTCTATCAAATACGCAAATAATGAACATGCAAGAAGATCAGCTGTTGTGCCTGGATTTAACTTACCCCCCGCTTTCTGAAGAGTTTCATCAAAATTTAGCACCAATTTAATCCATTCCTTTCGAGAATATTCACTAAATACATTAAGAAGTTCTTCTGCATGTTGAGAGACTTGCATTGTGTGGCTCTTACTAGTTTTTCGAATAATAAGGGTATCGGGGTTTTGTGCTAAAATATAGAGATATACTCGTAGAATTAGTTCATTTAATTCCACAGATATATCTTGTAGATCATTTTGAATTACTTGATCATACATTTTTTCAGGGAAAACGTGTCTTAAGTTAGGATAATCCTCAAGATAGAGATTGATAATTGGGATTACTTGAGTCCTAATCAAATGATAATTAGATGAGAGTGTTTCACTGATACTGTCATAATCTTTACTAATTTCAAAGATACGAATAAGATTGATATTGTCTTGTAATAACTCCGAGTTGATAGTAGGGCTGTATAAATCATATAGTTTTCTTGTTCCCATCCCCCCTGGATGAGCTTCACGGATTGCGTTATACAGACCAATTGTATCTTGAGGAGTTGATTCATTTAAGATTCTGTGTGTAATACTCCAAAACAATGATTTAGAGTATTCCTTGAGCCGCATACATTCGTGTGCAGAAATAAATAATGGGATGTTGAGGAGATAATGACCTAATAAAACATTTCCACCTGATTGTACTGTCATCATTCTCTTAACCGCTAAGTTAAGGAACGAAATGTACTGTTCATTTAGCGTAAATGAAGAATCTTGTAAAGATTTTAACATACTAGTCCATGTAGAAGTTCCAAGATATGCTACTGTGAGAAAATCTTGATAGGTAGATTGAGAAAAATTGTGAGTTTTATGTACATTTCCTGGTTTAGGCCATGTACGAATCTCTAATAAACTAGAGTTCACTGCTATAGTAACCAAAGTGTTCGGTTTCATAGCAATCAATAGTATAATTTATTCAAATTCAGGATATTTGTTTATTTTGAAACCCTTTTCGTCTGTTTGAAGTGCTATTGGACGGAATTTTTCACTAAGAGTTGCTGTGTAGAGAAATTTCTTTAAATAGGATCGCAATTGACGGGTAGAAAGAGTTTTAGGTACTGTAAGTTTCAATAGATTCGCATCTCTCGCAGTTTTTAACTGAGGGATTTTTTCTTCTAGAAAACCAATTAAATCTTTGGTATATTTATCACTTTCAGAAAGTAGATGTCCTAAATCTACATGCATCACTTGTGTTTCAATTTTTACTTTTTTTCTTTTTTTAGCCATGTATCTCACTTATCAAACTCAATATAGAAAAACGGAGGTGATTCCTCTAAAATTTTTCTCAATTTGATAAAAAAAATTAGATAGTGTTGTATTCCACGAATTCGGGAATTTTATCCAAAATATGTTTGATTTTTTCAGGAGATTTGTCCATTTTAAGAGCAACACTTGTAATAGAATGAGATCCATCAAATCGAGATTCCAATTCCTCGATAATTTTAAGATCATCCTGTTGCAATCCTTGTATTACTAGTAACGGAACAATTTCTTGCCCAATGTGACGTAACACAGGAAATTTCTCTGTTTTTTTAATTAATCCCATATCCGCTAAATCATATACATAGCGCATGAATCGTAGCTCATTGATATTCATTTTTTTCTGAATCTCAGCAACTGTATTCCGTCCATCGAATCGTGAAAGCAAGGATATTATCTTTCCTCCACCATAGAGATTTAGCATTTCTTTTTGTGATTCACTTCCATCTAGTAAGTATTCATTGGATTTGTGAGTCCGCTCAAAAATTGTCCATCCATAGAGAGGTACACGAAAAACAAGATAACCTTTCAACCAAAGTAATAACAAAACTTGCGCAAGATTTGAACTTTCAAGCTGGATTTGTTCAGCGATTGCCTCAATGTCGGATATTCCATCAATTTCCGCAGAAAATTGATTAAACACAGCCAAAGTTTGACGTTTCGAATTGAATATAAATTCTCATACTGGTTTGATTTCATCTTGAATTTTTTTTCTTTCCAGTTTCGCATCTTCTATTGTGAAGTGAAGATTTGGTGATGTTGTGTTCTTAGGAATATAGGGGATATAATACCGATTTATGATCTTACTAGTTAGATTTTGTATAAAACTAAAGAGGATTTTATCGGAATATAGAATACTTGAAGTCGAAGAAATTAATTCTCCTCCAAATTCAGATTCGAATGTTCTACTTATTTCAATTAGATCTTGGCGAAGAGTGGGATCATACTCATCACTAACGCAAACCATTACTGTGTGTTTGTTTACAATGAAGTAATAATAGTTAGTTTTATTCTTATGTGTAAATTTGATACTTCTTGGAATCGCACATAACAAATTTTCCATATCTTCAAAGAATGGGACCAATCTTTCTTTTTGTTTAGTTTGCTTGGCAAGTTGAATATCAACCTGAATTTGTTCCAAGAGATATTTTTTTTTATCTTCATTAGTAATTTCATCAATATCTTCTATTGTAGGAAGATTAGAAGGATCACGTTTGTAATTTAATCGGAATTTTGAGATGACTTGAAGATATTCATTGTGCTCATGAGAATTTTCAATAGATAAGTCATTCATTGCGAAAAGGAGTAAGCTATCCGTGCGTCTTAGGAAACAAATGTAATCTAAGTTGATCATTGAATTAACCTGAGCATAGTTTTTCATTGAATTTACCAGAAATGTGGTTGTTCTAAAATATATGGTTTGTGTATGAAATTAATATCTAAATAGATGATCGGGATATTATTCTGAGATCGTTCAAACATTTTGATTAAAAAATTTTCTCCAAGCGATTATAAAAATTCTAATCAAAAATATGTGTAATGTATGAAAATAAAGGCCAAAACCAGTTTTATTGTGTGAAATAGAATCCTATTGTGACTCATATATGATTTTGTTAATTTTCTCGGATAGTAGTTTGGATTCCATCAAACTGGCTCCTAATGGGGTAGCTTTATCAAACATCGTTGCAGTAATTACCATATCCCCTCCAATCAACACGAGTATACCTTCATTTTCTTTGGATACTAATTGATCTATTGTTTTAGCTCCCGAATAGTATCTACCCTCGAGAATTTGAATTATTTTAATTAATGTATTCGGTTCAAGTACTGATCCAATAACGGACCCCGTGTGGGTTAATATAGCAATTCCATCTAAATTATCTGTAGATGTAGAAATGGAGGATATGGTTTCACGTAAGACGTTCTTCAAAGGATCAGTTATTACAACAAAAGGTGTTTCAAATAACAATCTCTGAATCCTTCGAAATCCTTCAAAAATCGAAGTATTTCCTCCACTCCAATTTTTCAATTCTTCAGAATACATTTCAACGAATTTATCTTTAACAGTATTCAATTTTGGTTGATATTCACCAAGAGTATCAATCCTTTGGCATAAAAGCACAAAATAATAGGTTGTATCCCCAATATTTTCAGTAGCAAAAATAAACCGAAGCAATGCTACATCAAGAGAAAATATATCAGTTGTATGCAATCCACGCTCCATAAAACTGAATATTGCACTGATAAACCCAGAAACCAATGGAATATTGAATGAATCACTTTTATACTCATCAACAAATATGGTTTCTCCGGTTGAACGCATTATAAAAAATGTGTAGATCACCTTTGCTTCTCCCTACGATTTATGCTTGTTGTTTGTATAATATCTTAATTCTATATCGAAAAAAAGCTATGGAAAAATCGAAAAAAATTTATCTTAGGGGAAATTTATTTGAGTTGATAGAGGTTTAGAAAGTGAGTGAAAAAACATCAACAAGCTCTCAAAGTGCCCAAGGAGCACAAACAACTATATTTGCAGTTAGAACAACTATAGGTCGAGAGAAGACCGTTCAAGATTTAGTATTTAGTAGATTACGAACTGTCCATCCTGTTCCCGATTTAAAAGCGATTCTCACAGCAGATAAAAAATTCAGAGGGTACGTGTTTATAGAAGCGATTCATCAGCGTGATGTGATTCTAATTTGTAACGGAGTCCCCCATGTTAGAGGTAAAGTTGTAGGTTCTATCCCACTTGATGAGATCGGTCATATAATCAAACCAGAACGCATCGTGAAAATTATAGAACAAGGAGATATAGTAGAGATTGTTGATGGTATGTTTAAAGACAAAAAAGCTCAAGTAATTGCTATGCCTAAGAAAGGAGCAAAAGAGGAAGTAACCCTTCGTTTAATAGGTGACGGAGAATCCAGTAACATAACAGTTAAAAAACATGCAGATTATTTGCGATTAATTGAAAAACAGAGGAAAGCGGTCACTGAATATGTATTGCAAAAAGAAGAAGGAGCAGTTGAAGAAGGAGAAGTATCCATAGAAACTACCAGCAATGTTCAAGAGGAACCTGCAAGGGTAATGATTGCTGAAGAAGTCGGTCAATCCACAGATGATACTTTTTCATTCTCAGAGGAAGGAGAGGATGAAGAGGAAGAAGAAGAAGAACAAGCCGATCTTGGAGAAAAAGAAGAAGAAGAAGAAGAAGAGGAAGAAGATGACGATTGGGCAAAATTTATGATGTAAAGTGCTCTTTTTAATAAACATAATATAAGATCAAATAAAAAATAAAGTGATAAAATGCCAGGAAAGAAATCTAATCAAGGATCATCCGATCAGAGAAAAATTCGATTCCCAGATCGAAGAAACGATGAAATTTTTGCAATAGTGATTGAGAATTTTGGTGGGGACCGCATGCTTGTGAAGTGTGAAGATGGAGTAATTCGTGTAGGAATTATCAGAGGTAAAATTCGTAAACGTATGTGGGTGCGGTTAGGTGATTTAATCCTTGTAACTCCATGGGAATTCGAAACCAAGAAGAAAGATAAAAGAGAGAAATGTATGATCATTTGGAGATACACTCGAACCCAAGCAAACTGGTTGGAAAATAGAGGAAAATTAAACGAAAACCTTGATCCTGATAACGTAGAGGTATTCTAATCCCATCTATTTTGAAAATTGTTTTACTAATTCAGTTACTTCCTGATCCAACTGCTCTACAGTTTTTGTTTCCTTTTTTGAGTTTTTTGCTAAAGCTTTTTCTATGCGAGGTCTATGCAATGTGTTCATTGCACAAAATGGAATTTCTAAGACTTTTGATCGATCTTCAGGATTAATTACACCATAATGCACTAGACATCTTTGAACTCTTTCTAAATCGAAATTATATGCATCCTGAAAATGCATACTTGATATCATAATATTTCTTGAAAGGAAAAAGTCAGCTACTGAATCTAGGTTAGGTTGCCACATTATCTTCAAGAAGTTAAAGAAAGTTTTTTGGTTTTTTAATATTTTATTGATATCTCCTTTGAAATAACGAGCAGCTCCTGCCATGAAGTATAATTTTATAACTTGTTTGTATGCAATATCAGTCATGGAATCTGTAAAATTTAATAACGTCTTCAAAAGTTTCGGAGGATTCTTAATTCCATTAATTAATTTGCTAGCTTTGGGGATTTCTCGTTTTTGAACCATGTCGAACGTTGAATTACAGAATTTCATTAGACCATCAACTTCAAAGAAATCTTCAATAGGTTGCCAATTATTGTCATCATCTAGCACCCCGATTGTCGCAAATCCACAATCTTGATGGGAAGTCATTGAAAATGTTGGTTCATCTTCAAGCCAAGCAATCAACCTTGTCATCTTTGCAGTTAAAGATAATGGATAGAATTTACTTATCAATCCATTTGTATGTTTATTAATAGCTTCTTTCAAATCTGAGGTTGTGTAACGCATTTGGTTTAAATCTTCAATTGAAATCCGCCCAGTGAGAGATACTGGTTGAAAAACCACTCCCATTACTATATCACTGTATTCTCGAGCAACATCAATTATATTTCCTATTTCGTGGTCATTAACACCATTTACTACTGTCGGAACAAGAACTACTCCTATGTTCGCTTCAGCAAAACCCGCCTCTCTACAGTTTTCAAGAACTTGCATTTTAATTTTGCTCAGATCTACTCCTCGCATCTTTTTCCAAGTTTCAGGTTCAATACCATCAAAACTAAAATAGAATGAATTTAATCCAGCCTCAACTAATTGTTTGCAATATTCAACGGATTTTGCCATTTTGATACCGTTTGATGTTAACATCACATTTACGAAACCGAGTTCTACCCCTTTCCTAATAATATCAAACAGATCATCCCGTATCGTAGGTTCTCCACCTGAAAGCTGTAATAAAATTGGCGCAATTGGTTTAATATTGCGAAAATGTTTCATTATCTGAACTACTTCTTCAAAAGTTGGTTCATATATGTATCCTGACACTGCAGAATTAGCAAAACAAACAGGACATCGTAAATTGCAACGATTTGTGAGATCTATTAATGCAATACAGGGAGAACTTTCATGTTGATCGCATAATCCGCACGAATAAGGACATCCTTTTGTGTTTTCAATTAATTCTTCAGGTTTCGTGCTTTGACCCTCTTCCGAACCTACGGAGTTAGTGTAGGTTTGTTGCCAAATATAATCATCTGGGTTACCACTCAAACGATCTTTGAAATCACCATGTTCTGAGCAGCTTTTCACCATGAATATCTTATTTTCATCTTTATCCCAAACAATTTCTGCTCGGATATTGTTCAAGCATTCGGGGCACAAACTGGTGGTTCTTTTAAGAGTTTCAATTTTTGGCATTAGGATTCTAATCCTAAAGAGTCTTTAAAGGATTTAAAAGTTATGAATATACCCTATCATTCCCAATATTTCCAATATTAAACCGAATATTTGATTTTTAAAAAAAAAGAGCTAACCGTAATGGTTAGACAATTCAGGATCAAATTCCAAATGAACTACTCGTTCTCCTCTACTTACAAAATTCTTATCAATACGAACTAGTAATCCATGAAAAGGCTTACCATGAACCCATACTAAATATACAGGTGATGAACTTGATTTAGTGATTATGGACTCTTTATAATGAATGAATATATTCTCTTGACATTCCGAACAATAGGCATATAAGCTTCTATCATTTGTTTCTTTCTCAATATCTTCAGTTACTTCTTCATTTTTTTGAGAAATCTCATCTTTTATTATTTCTTCAACATCTGCAAACATTTTCAGCTCTGTAGATGAAAGAGTTCTAGTAGTATCTTCTTTATCATTCGTTTCAGAATTAGCTTGTTTATCTTTGGGATCCATTATCGCCCCTCATTTCATTGTCTGATTACTATAGGGTGGTTATATCCTAAAAACTTCTGTTCGAAAACCATATTTATTTTCTATCATTGATCAATCCGTCACCATGGAGACTATAGAGATCGAGGGTAAAACTTTGCTGTTAGCATTTCCAGACGAGCAAAAGATACCGTGGATAGGAGATAAAAGTTATATATCACAAATTCAGAGCGCTTGGAGTAGTGAACATGATACTCCCTTTAATCCAAGAATTGTGGGAAGAGTAGGTATGGGAAGAACAACCCTTGCTTATTCTGCGGGGAAAATATTTAAACCAAATTCCCCATCCGAAATATTTGTTATTCATTGCTCAGAAAAATTAACCCCCGAGCAGATTCTAATATATGAAGTAAAAAAAGGTGACCAAAGTGAATATCATGCAAGCCCATTAGTATCTGCAATGGTAAAGGGAAGTATATGCGTAGTAGATGAGTGCCAATACCTTTCATCAGAGACTTGGGCATCTATGTCTTCTCTACTAGATCAGAGATATATCACTTCCGATGTAGTGGGGCTAAAAATTCATGCTCATAAAAATTTCCGAGTTGTGTTCACCCAAAATTATGAGGGAAAATCTAAAAATAAACAAAAAATCCCGACATATATCTCTACTTTATTAAAACCTGTGATAAATATCAACCATCCTAGCCGAAAACATGAAATGGATGTTTTACAATACTTTTTTCCAAGTCTCATCCCCCCTAAATTAGTAAATCACTTAGTTGATTTTTTACAGTCTTCACATTTTGAGGATCGACCCTATTCAATAAGAGATTGTATAAATATTCTTCAATGTTATACAACTTTGACACCTAAGGGAGAAGATCAAGAAATTGATTGGAATAAATTGTATAAATCTGTAAGACAAATTCTGGATAATCAAGCGATTTATTTTCTAAATGAACAATTAAACCTATCCAAGGACTCTGAATCGATGTTTAAACAAGATGAAGACATCATGGATGATATTGACAATAATTACAATCATAAAATCACTGATTTTTATGAAAATGAAGAAGAGTTTGCAGAATTCATTAAGGATGAAGAGGAAACTGAAGATTTTGAAGATATAGATGATGGTTTTTTATATTTAGAGGAAGAACCTGAGGGAGATGTAGAAAATGAGCAGAATAAGTCGCGATCAAACATTACAAATGCAAAATACCTCAAAGATCTTCGCAAACGGATTCGAAGCAAATTAAAGAAGAAGAATGATGAGGATAAAAAGAAAAATCTATGAACGGGAGTATTCTTCCTCATACCCTTTTTGTATCTTAGAAATAATTTTCTTGTAGTGAGAACTTTCATTAAAATCCTCTATATCACGCAATTTTATTCGCATATCTTGAAGAAGGCCATTGACTAGTTGTTCATCTTTTAAATCTTGCATGTACCACATTTCTAATTAGGTATAAAAAGAAAACGGATGTTCCAGCTCTTTATCCTTTTATCTATGTGATCAAAATAGAGAGTTTTTATGCAATTTAAGCTAAACAAAAACCATGGCTGATTTCAGTTTAACAACATCAGAAAAGGAATTATATGAACGAGCAATGGAATTTGCCCGTACAGAAATTGTTCCACGAGCAGTAGAATTAGATATTGCAAACGATGTCCCCGTAGACATCTGTCAAAAGGCATATGAAGCTGGATTCATGAACCTCCATATCCCAAAAGAGGCGGGTGGACCACATAACACACTTTTTGAAGAAACTTTGATTTATGAAGCAATGGGTTACGGAGATGCAGGAGTCGCAACCTCCATTAATGTAAATAACCTAGCTTTTGCACCCCTTGTTATCGGAGCAACTATTGAACAGCTCCAAAAATACGTTAAACCATTGATAACTGGAGAAAAAGTCAAATTTGGTGCATTCTGCCTGACCGAAAGAGAGGCAGGATCCGATGCTTCTGCAACAAAGACTTTAGCTAGAAAAGAAAGCGATGAATGGGTTATCAACGGAACTAAGTGTTGGATTACTAATGCCCCCATTGCAGATCTTTTTACTGTGTTTGCACAAACTGAACCCGGCTCCGGATATAAAGGAATGGCGGTATTTATGGTACCAAAAGAAGCTGGAGTGAAAATTGGGCATATTGAAAATAAACTTGGACAGAAAGCATCCCAACAAAGTGAGGTTATTTTTGAAAATGTACAGGTACCAGAAGACTGTCTAGTAGGAGAGGTTGGAAGAGGTTTCCATATTGCAATGATGACGCTCGATATGACACGTACCGGAATTGCTTCAATTGCAACGGGGGTTTGCCAAAGAGCTTTAGATGAGGCTTCTCGATTTGCTGTAACACGGATTGCTTTCGGTAAACCGATCATAAGAAATCAAGGGATTAGTTTTATGCTTGCTGATATGGCTGCAAAAGCTCACTCAGCTCGTTTAGCAACCCGTCACGCTGCTTGGTTAGCAGATAACAAACTACCTGGTCTTTCTATAGACTCTGCAATTGCTAAATTAATTGCTTCGGATTATGCGATGCAGAATACAACTGATGCAATTCAAATCATGGGGGGATACGGTTATGCAATCGAGTATGGTCTTGGTACGATGTTCAGAGGAGCAAAATTGCTTCAAATTTACGAAGGCACGAATCAAATACAGCGTGTTGTTATTGCAAATGAATTGAAGAAACGAGCAAAAGTTTTAGATACTGGTTTCAAATTAGATTATCCTGGTGTTGACGCTCCAGACCATTCATCAAGATAAAAACTTGATTTTATTCTTTATTAATTTTCAAATTATTTTTCCACAAATTTAATTATTTTTCCAACAATGTAAGTAGTGTGAATAAAAAATACCTCTCTATTGTTAGTTCTTTGTTTTCAATAATTATTATAAGTAGCATCCTCATACCATTTTTACTTCCTGACACTGTCATAGTCTTCTCGAATGATGAATCTTCTCGTTCTGATTCCGAAAAAACACTCCAAAGCTTTAGAAGAATGGATAGCGCACAACCATTCTATGTTATGAAATATTATGGGGATTATGGTTTTCAAGATGTACTTGAAGAGAAAATCCCTCAAGCATCATTTTTTGATTTAAGAGGTGGTTGGGGATGTACATGTTTTTCTGCCCAAAACACATCTTATGCCCCAATTTTTGGTAGAAATTTCGATTGGTCGGAGGAGGGTGCATTATTCCTTTACACAGAACCAAGTTATGGACTTGCATCAATATCTACTGTAAATTTAGGCATATTAGGAGTAGATCCAATCATCGATATAAACAACCCAGGAACCAGAAGTAGATTGTTGAATGCACCTTTTTATTTAATGGATGGAATGAATGAAATGGGTCTGGTGATAGGAATCATGGCAATAAATCGAGCTAGTCGCACATATAATGCATCTCAGCCTACAATTTCCAGTTTAGATATCGTTCGATTAGCATTAGAATTTGCTACAACCGTTGAAGAAGCACTCATTTTATGGGAAAATTATAACATCCAATTTGGTTCAGTTCCTATTCATTACCTAATTGCAGATCCTTATGGTGATTCTGCAATTGTTGAATGGATTGATGGAGAGATGAATATATTTCGTAACGAGGAACCATGGCAAATTTCTACGAATTTCATCTTTTCTGATGGTATATCTTCTTGTTGGAGATACCAAACCGCAACTCAAATGCTTCAAAGTTATTTAGGCGGTATTACCATGGAGATAGGAATGGAGATTCTTGAGGAATGCTCCCAAGATGGATTCACCTTGTGGTCAAATGTATATAATTTAGACACAAAAGAAGTCAAAATGTCAATTGGACAACATTACGAGAAAACATATACATTTTCATTTAAATAACTCTCAAGAATGTTCCATTCATAATTTTATTTATAATAGAACTTGCAGAACATGCGAGGACTAATAAAGACTTTCGACCTATTATAGTTAGAATTTATATCAAAGGGTGATGGAATTGGAAGCTATACTTGCTGACACCAACCTATGGACCTCGGTTCTTCTCGTATATTGGCCTGGTTTTGTGCTTGGTCTGCTTCACTCATGCGTACCTAGCCATGAACAAAATCTATTTGTGTTTTATACCTATGGAGTTAGTCGAAGCACCAAGGAAGCATTTCGAATTGTAGGATCTTATTCCTCGGGAACCTTATTATCTAACATAGGAATAGGTTCAATCATTACCCTAATAGGTGGTTTGCTGCTTCGGCATCTGGATCCACTCATCAGTAATCAAATTGGTAGTTTGGTTTTAATTACAGTAGGAATTTACCTCCTTATCCAAGTATCTAGAAAAAAAATACGTCCTCACGCAAATTTCAATACCAATGTAGTCAAGAAATTCCAAGAAAATGGTGCAAATCATCGCAGTCAAACAGGATTTCTAATAGGTTTGGTTGCTGGATTAACACCGAGCTTGTTTGAGGTTGCGATATTTACGTATGCTGCAAGTATTGGAATAGTTGGAGGACTGATTTTTATTGCATTTTATTCAGTTGGCGCACTTACTGGAATGCTTCCATCTACTTTATTTAGCATTCAGCGAGTGAAAAAGAAAAAACTGCCAAAGCAAGTTTTTGGGATGCCGAAAATTTCTAAGATCGAAGTTTTGAGTGCTATTTTATTATTAATTGTTGGGATTATGCTTTTCTCAATTGCATTCGCAGGAGTAGATCTATTTAGCTCTGTTCATCCACAAGTCTAAGCTATCAATGCTTTAAACTTGGGAAATACCATCGTTTTCCTTTTCGGAAACTTTCATCTGTCCTTGCTATCCCCGTGTTTTCAAGGTTCTCTAAAGCTCGTAATGCTCGAATCTCACTCCAACCCATTTTTGCACGTACTTCAGCTAGAGAACAAGTACCCTTATTTTTTTGGGCATAATTCAAAATTGCAGATTGATCTTCCGTATATTGTACAGGGAAGAAGCTAATCAACATTACCTCATCATCCAACGCTTGAATTTGGGGAATTACTCTCTTCTTTTTAAGTAGAGTAACTGCCTTTTTGACATCATCTATGGTGATCCTTCCACTAAGAATTCCTGTATTAACTAGTTCGAATACATCAGTTAGTAATAGTAGTCCTCCTGTTTCCCCTTTTTGTAACATAACGCGTTGATACGCTAACATTCCTAATTTTTCATGCCTGATATCATGGATTTCTCCTGGCATGACATCATCCTCAGTAAGGATTTCTCGAATGATATTTGATTCTTTGATACCATATTCTTTCTTTAATTCTTCAACTTCATCTTGTAAACCTTCGTCTAAGGCAATTAAGACACCATGTTTTCGAGCTATTTCTTTTAGACGTGCTTTCGTCATTTTTTGAATCTTAGCTTTATTTTCCAACTCTTTCAACTGATATTCAGCGTTTTTCTTCTGCATTGCTTCTTTTAATTTCATTTTTTTTTCTAATTCTCGTAATCCCATAGATTTCACATGTGTTTTTCTTATGTAACAATAGTTAAAATACACCTAAAATTCTTAGTCCATAAAATATCTCAATTCCAAGCTTTATCATTTTCAGTCGGAAATTGATGCTCCTAAAAATCGAGCTAAATATTTCTGAACTGCATGAAGAAATAGGTCTTCTAATGTTTTGATATTTGACAAACGATGCATGGATAATGGAAATACTTCTTCGAGGTCTAGCATTTTTTGGATTAATTGAGCATCTAATGCTTTAGGTTGGTCTTGTTTATTTGCTACTCCCATTATCAATGCATCAGGTTTTGCTTTTTTTATCATATTGATGAACAAACGTTTAGTAGATAACACGTTCTCTACTGTACTGTCAACAACGATTAAAATAATATGAATCCCGCGCAGCAAATTCGGCCATTGGGGGGAATAGTCTTCAGTACCTACGTAATCCAACACATAGATTTCAGGTCCATCATTATTTGAAAATATCTGTTTTGACCGCATTACACGTTTTGAATGAGGATATGAAATTTCACCTTCTAATTGATTAAAAATCGAAGATTTTCCAACGCTATCCTTCCCTATAAGTGCAATTTTTATTTGGGAGAATAAATCTTTAGTGATTTTAACCTCAATTTCTTGTTTCTGAGCTAATGATTGCTGAAAATCAAAATTACGTAACGAATTTGATACTTTGTTTAAAACTAATTCTGTATCCTTTTTGGAATCATGAATATCAGAGATTATCATATAAATTAAATCGGATCTCACGAGAAACGTAAATAAATGTTGTTTGACTGGAATATTTTTAACTGGGTTAATGATTTCTTCATCTTCTTCAAACTCATGACTATATTTCAAAAGAAAGGATTTCACCAACCTCTCAGGAATAGGTTCCTTAGAGTAGGATTTATGGTATCTCTCTTTTGTTTTTAAATTGACAATGAAGAAGTCACGGATCATTTTAGTAACCCATTTTGGTAGTGCAAGATGATTCTTGCGTTCTTAGTAAAAATATTGAATAACTAAAAGAACAAACGGCATAATTTTAAGGTTTTTATAGATAGAATGTGGGATACAACTAGATTATATAGGCAACTGAAATACTATTAGTATAACAAAGTACTAAGTTACAAATAGTATCAAGAGGTAGTTCATATATGGGATTAAGACAGCATGGTAACCGAACTATAGGTAAACGAGAATTCAAAGTTTCACGAATATTGGTAGTATTAGCAATTATCCTTATTCCAACCGCATTATTTTTATTATTCTTCTTAAAAACTGACGTTTTTGATTTTGATTGGGTCCCAGCTTGGGAAGACAATCAGTTCTTACGATGGTTTACTCCAACTTTATTCACAATCTCATGGTTAGTCTTCTTAATTATGTTTGCAAACAGATTGGCTAACACAATTGATAAAGTAGATGAATCTTTCCGTGTAATTCCAAGCAGATATAAAATTTATTATGGAATAACGGCATTAATTGTATTTTTAGGAATTGTTGTGCCGTCTATTACACCACTCATATGTCTTCTAATGTTTGCATCATTTGGATTTAGAATTTCTACATTAAGACGTGATTGGGATGAAAATGATAACACCCCCAAAATTGCATGGATAATAATGGCTTTATTTGCAGTATTTCCAATTTTGGTAGCAATTGCAACATATCCTGATATTTATCAACTTTCAGAGCAAATTTTCTTATTCTATCGGGACACTCCGTTAATTGGTTCAGAAGGAACACTTTTGGAAATCTTATATAGAATTTCAATGGCAATGGCTACTGCGATCACTATTGGATCTTTAATATCTTTGATCAAATATGGCATTTCCGATTACGAACAATTAAAAATTAAAGCAGAAAGAGAGGACTTACAAATTCGATGGATCCGAGTAATTACTTTCATGCTATTTGCCTTATTTATTACCGTAGAAATATTACGTATGGTATATAATATACCTTCTCTAAAAGTGTTAATGCAAGTAATATACTGGATAGGACTTGGCATAGTAATTTTCATCACAATAGTGAATTTAATTCGTGGAAGGTCTCAACCTGATTTTCGCAGACATTTAGTCGGGTATATCATAACAGCAATTTTGATGGGATTAAATGTACTTATATTTTCAACCGCGTTAGATTTTAATGTTCAAAGAGGTATAAAAAGTTGGAGTATAATCATCTCTGCGTTAGTGTATAACCTTGTGTTCTTTTTAATGTTCTTCGTTAGTGGTTCTGACGATGATTAATATCGTTCCCAAACTCCTCCCATTTCTTTTTATTTTTGTTTTTTCAAGACATAAAATTTAATTTGTGCAAAATTCAGATCTGAAATCATCTTACGAAATGAGGAAAAAACATGACCTACAGTATCAAAGGTGAAGGATTAACAATAGAAGATGTCGTCAGAGTAGCGCGACACAATGAGAAAGTGGAGTTGCATCCTGACGCTATCGAGCGTATGAAAGTATGCCGTGCAATGTTAGAAGAAAAAATGGTCGCAGGAGAGATTATTTATGGAGTTAATACAGGAATCGGTGAGTTTTCTGAGACGATATTGGATGAAGAACAAACCAAACAATTCCAGCGATATCTCATTTACAACCACGCGGCGGGTATTGGAGAACCTGCTCCTATTGAATTTATTCGAGGTGCAATTTTGGGTAGATTGAATGTGTTAGCCCATGGCAATTCGGGAAATCGTCCAATTATTGCTGAAACCCTTGTGCAGATGTTGAATAAAGGAGTGACTCCAGAAGTCTGTCAAAAAGGATCGGTTGGCGCATGTGGGGATCTTGCTCCTATGAGTCAAATCGCGTTATTGTTGATGGGAGAAGGACGAGCATTCTATAAAGGAGAATTATTACCAGGTAAAGAAGCAATGGATAAAGCAGGCATCGAAATTCCTGGATTAAAAGCTCGGGATGGATTAGCTACCATCAATGGATCAAATGTATTAACTGCAATGAGTGCAATTTGGTTATACGATGCGTTCCGGTTTGTGAAGCAAGCACAAATAGCATGCGCTATGTCAATTGAGGCTCTTATGGGAAATCTGAAACCTTATCCACCTCTTTTACATGAAGCTAGAGGATTCTCTGGCGCAATCAAATGCGCTAGGAATTTAACGACTCTTTTCAAGGGTGGAGATTTAAAAGAAGGTAAGAAGAAAGTCAAGGTACAAGATGCATACAGTATGCGAAGTGCACCCCA
>JAEOTN010000098.1 GCA_016839865.1 Promethearchaeota archaeon
ATTGCTCAGTAAAGGTATATAGTTTGTGTTTTAATAATTTCCCGATGAATTGTAAACCGCTTTTTACTCCCGGATATTTTTCCTCAATGCACCCTGAAAACACATACATATTTTGCTCTGGTAACCATTTTGTAAAATCATTATATAATGTTGTAAGATCCATTTCTGTCCGTTGCATTGATACATTAGTCCTCCGAATTCTCGATTTCTTCAAGACATCGTTTATAAACATTAACTCCTGAGGTTTCAGCGACTTTTTTTAGCTGTTCTGTCCGTTCTTCACTTACATGATTTGGTCCTGCGATCTTGCCCGATTCAAAGAAACGATACAACCAATTATCTAGTTTTTTAAGTGCTACGGGAGCAATTCCCTTTTGAATGGCAATTTGACGAAGTCTGTAGATGAGATCTGGCAAGTCCATATCTTTTTTCGGGCAGAGCATAGCACAATTATGACATAAGAAGCATTTCCAAAGTGTTTCATCGGTTAAGACACTTTCATCTTTATCGATAACTTTGGAAACAATGATACGCGGATTAAAATCTGATACACGTGCTGCAGTGCAACTTCCCACGCATTTTCCGCATGTAATACACTGATATAATGCTTTTCTTAAGGAAGCTGGCAAATTCTGTGTAAAGTCTTCATTATCTTCAGATTTGGAAGTAACATTACTGCAGCTGTTAGAATTCACAGTCCTCAGAGGAAAAACACTGGAATTTCACTTAAAGATTTTCTACCAATTCTGAATGAAAATATCGAAATAGAAAGTCGCTTGGTGCATTACTTAGAAATACGATCATAATATTGTTGGAAAAAATCCTCTAAATCCACATTTCCTCCGCTAAGGATGCCCCCAATTTTCTTATTTTTTAGTTTTTCTCGGTGTTGAATAATGCCAGCAACGGGAACAGCTCCAGAAGGTTCAACAATTATTTTCATTCGTTCCCACAAAAATTTCATTGCATCAATAATTTCTTTTTCAGAAACTAGAATGATTTTCGTACCGTATTCTTTAATTACCCCATATGTGCGTTCACTTAATTGAGTACGTAGCCCATCTGCAATCGTATCAGGGTAAGGACTTGGGTATATTTTATTGTCTCTGATGGAACGGAAAGCGTCATCGGCTTTTTCAGGTTCTACACCGACGATTACGATATCGGGATTTAATCCTTTTGAAGCAATTACTGTTCCACTAGCAAGACCACCTCCTCCGACAGGAAAGAAAACGTAATCCAATGGCCCAACTTCCTTAATTAATTCATAAGCAGCAGTTCCCGCTCCTGCAATGATGTTATAGTTATCGTATGCGTGCACAAGGGTATATCCATGTTTTTCCGCTAATTCTTCAGCAGTCCTAGCTCGTGATTCAGTATTATTATCACATCGTACTACTTCTGCACCATACGTATTCTTGGTTGCATTGACTTTTACTTGAGGAGCATTTTCAGGCATTACGATTACGGTTTTTATATTAAGCAATTTACCAGCTAATGCAACCGCTTGGGCATGATTTCCTGAAGAATGTGTTATGATCCCCCTTTTTCTCTCTTCTTCACTAAGGTTGAGAATTGCATTCAATGCTCCACGAGGTTTAAATGCGCCAACTCGTTGGAAGTTCTCGCATTTTAAGAAAACCTCACCACCAACCATTTCGTTCAATGTACGTGAGGTCATTACTGGTGTATTATTGACATAATGCTTGATTCGTTCGTACGCTTGTTCCACGTCTGTTAAATCAACCATAATTACATCTATTCCCCGTACTATAAAAACCGAAGGTTAATACGCATGATAAGTTTTCCTTTCTCATATGAGTCCCAGTAAAAGAAAAGTACCTGAACGAGTTATTGGGTTCACAGAGGGAATTGATGATAAGGAAATAGCAGATGTATTTTCAAGATTACAAGATATCCTACCTTTCAGAATAATTAGATCAATCCCCGTTCAAGCAGTCTTCAACCATGATTTACATGAAAATTCTCAAGTTCTAGATTTTGGTTGTGGTTCAGGACATTTTCTTGCGGATATTTCTAAAAAATCAAGACGAAAATCCATAGAGCTTGCCCTTAATGGATTGGATATTACTCATACTATGTTAAATAGATGTGAAATAACTTTTAAACGAAAAAAGATTGAAAATGTGAGGTTGATGTTGGGTGATGGAAAGAAAATACCAATTGAAAGTAGTTTCTTCGATGTAGTTAGTACTAGTCTCTCCCTCCATCACTGGGATGATCCTAAAGAGATACTCAAAGAAATTCATCGTGTCATCAAAATCGGTGGTCGATTTATATTATTTGATTTCTATCGGAATGCACCATGGATATGGTTTAATTATCTTACTTTTATAACTAAGAGAATTGTTCCTAAAGTACTGAGAAATGCAAATGAACCCAAGGGATCTCTGCTTGCATCATACACTGAAGAAGAGATTATTGATTTTTTAAACGATAGTCCTTGGAAACAAGATAATTACGATATTCGAAAATATGGACCATTCATAAGTCTGATTCTGATCAAAAAATAATTGTGGTCAAGAGCCAATATAGATGTAAAATTGGAAAAATTCTCCAATTTTTATCAAATATTGAATATAAGTTGCGGAAAATAACATATCTATATATGGGCAAAATCAAGATTGGGGAACCATTCTTTGATTTCTTTTCCTGGGGACATCTTGCCAGTGGAGTGGTGATTTTTGCGCTCAGTCATCATCTCTGTTATATAAACAGTATTGGAAATCCTTTAACGGGATTGATTTCACTGCTGGTCACTATTTGTGCGATGTGGTTGTGGGAAATCATCGAAAATACCATGTTTGTAAAAATTGGCTGGAAATTCGAAGGTCGGATAGATTCAGTATTAAATTCTCTTGGAGATATCTTTTTCTCGACACTAAGTGCGGGAATATGTTGGTTGATTGATGTGCTATTGAGAATTTATGCTCCAAGTGTCTATTATCCATGGTATTATCTTGTTATTTTTGGTCTATTCGTGATTTTTTTAACAATTTTTCATATTCATGGTGTGATTTATCTCAAGAAGAATCCCGTTCAAAAATGATTTAATCCGTTTTTTGGGATTCATATAACTGTATTTTTTTCTAGGGTTCTCAAAATAGATGAACATGTGTTCACATATTGGAATTGCCTAGACATTTTTCTTGACAAATAAGCATTGGCTTAATGTGTCTTCTTTTTGAATCTAAAATTCGTTTATTTTTATCTATCTGCATTTTTGACGTACGAAATTGAACTTCAATTTCAAAAATGAATATAATCGCGAAAACAGATCTATAAGTGATTCCTAAAACTCGTTTTTTGTGAAGTTATGGAGACTATGAAAATGAAGTTAAAAACCTCATCTAAAGAAGAATTATTATCACGCCCACAAGCGCTCGAAGACGGGATAGAGATAGAGAAATACATTATTGCGACATATACAGCCGCTCTAAAACCCAAAATGATGGCTACTACAATGGCACAGTTCGCTGCCATCGAGCAGAGCACTGGTACATGGGTTCGGGTCCCAGCAGAAACCGATGAAGTACGTAGACGGCATGTTGCTAAAGTATTAGGTGTCTATGAAGTGCCTAATTTCGAATATGAAGTCCCAAAAGAGGTGACTGAGCGATATTACGTATTCAGACTTGCATTCCCAGTTACTAATTTGATGAATAGTAAAGGTAAATTTAATTTCCCATTGATGTTTACTGCTATCTATGGTAATATTTCAATGGGTGGCAAGCTCAAGCTTGTAGACATCCAAATGCCTAAATCGGTTCTTAAACAGTTCAAGGGGCCTAAATACGGCATTGATGGGTTCAAAAAATTGCTAGGCATTAAAGGTAGACCAGTTTTAAATAATATGATAAAACCTTGCACCGGTCATAGTTGCGAAGTTGCTGGTGATTTGGCTTACGAGGCATTTGTAGGAGGTTGTGACGTTGTCAAAGATGACGAGTTAATTGCGGACGCAGAATTTAACACTTTGGAGGACAGACTAACCAGTGTCATGGAAGCGGCAGACAGAGCTGCCTCTGAGACCGGTGAGCGTAAAATTTACACCATTGGTATATGCGATCAATTTCCTGATATATTAGAACACGCCAATAAAGTTCAAGATCTTGGAGGTAATGGACTATTGATTAATTATTTACCAGCTGGACTCTCAATGTTGCGTGCAATTGCTGAAGATAAATCTATCAAACTACCTATACTCGCACATATGGATTTTGCAGGAACTTGGTATCAAGATCAATGGTCTGGTGTTGCTAGTAACCTAACTCTAGGTAAAATTCCACGACTTTGTGGATCTGATAGCATTGTCTTACCAGCACCATATGGAAAAGCGATCGTTGTAGATGAACGATTCTTCATGAATATTAAAGAGTTAGTTTTCCCACTAAGAAACGTAAAACCTACATTACCTATGCCTTCAGGTGGAATTCAAGCAGGTATGATTGAGAAAGTTATAAGAGACTGTGGAATCGACGTTATGATTGGTTCTGGTGGAGGAGTTCACGCCCATGTTGATGGTCCCGCCGCAGGAGCTCGTTCTTTACGACAAGCTATTGACGCAGCAATAGAAGGCATTCCTGTCAAAGAATACGCCAAAGACCATGAAGAATTAGCGAAAGCTATAGGTACGTGGGGAACTGGACGAACTAAGTTCCAAAGTATCTAAAATTAATTAAATTTTTTTTTCATTGAATAAAAAAAAATAAGCAAAATTTTATTCGGTCAGTTGAATTTTTTCCTCACGACCAAGCCTGCTAAAGGATTTGGGTAAAGCAAATGCAACTAAAATCGCCATAAAACATGCAGCTGCAACAATAAATGGCATTAAGTGAGATCCAAAGTTATTTTCAATTGCTCCTTGGAAGTTTACATCTATTTCTCTGATGTTCAACCATACAATGCTTGTACTAATTGCAGCAACAATCGCATTGAAAAATCCTTGCATCGCAAAATACATCGACGGATGACTCTTACCTGTCCGTTCCATTTCTTCTGCTGCCATTTGTGAGGGAATTATATAAGGAGCTGAGAAAAATGCACCTATACCATAACTACCAATTGTTCCACCAATCGCTCCAATGATCATTCTTACTAATTGACTTGGAATCCACTCTACATAAGCTACAGAGAATGTTAACATTGCAAGAGCAAATGCAAATAAGGCAGTCTGGAATGCAAATCGAAATCCTTTTTTCTTCATCACCTTGCGATATAACCATAACATCAAAGGGACAGGCGCAAATGCAGATGTATTAATGATTGCGATCTGCCATGAAAGTAATCCCATAGCTCCCGAAGCATATACAGTCTGACCTGCCATAAATAGTTGGAACCCGTAGAAGAAAAC
>JAEOTN010000099.1 GCA_016839865.1 Promethearchaeota archaeon
CATGCAGATTCCGGGGTATATGAAACATTGTAAAGACAGAGATTATTCCGTCAAATGTCTCATTTTCGAAAAGGAGATTTAATTTTGAAATATCAATTTTGTGTAATTCAACTTCTGGGACATTTTTGCGAGCTAAATCGAGCATAGTATCACTGATGTCCACTCCACTTACTTTCAAACCTGTTCTAATAAGAAATTTTGATGTCGGAATTCCACTTCCAACACCCGCATCGAGGACCTTTCCACCTTTAGGTAGAAAGGACACAAATTTTTCTAATAAATCATCAAATTTGTTTGCGATTTTGGGGGAGCGAAAATTCTTTTCATATTCATGGGCAATAACGTTATAGGAACTAGCTACGATTTCAATTATTTGTTCTTCGTCCATTTTTTCAAAAGTGTTAAGGTAAAGCGACACAAAATCATTCTGATTACTAACTATAATAAGGAACAGGTTAAAAATTAAGTTTTGAAATTAAATCTGATTCAGCAGTTATTTAAAATCATGAATTCAGATAGATGATTAGATTTTTTTTATTATGTTTTTGTATAGCAGATTTATTTATTCAATACGGATATAAATCTCAATTAAATTATCTCACAATTTACGAAGTATATACTCAATCATTGACATCCAATCAACCCATTCCTCTGACTTCAGAATCTCCCATTTCATTTTATACACAATAATCATTCCCTCAAAAAACTCATCAATTGCATTATTTTCATTGTAAGGGTAAAAATCTCATTTCTGTATGAATTCGGAAAATGATTTGACATGAAATGTTGGATTTTCTTTCAAAATTATCAGATTCCACTTGGTTTGAATTTTTTTTTCGTAATACACCGTCCATTGTAATGAAAATATCGCTTGATTTAACAGCAGAGGCTAATATTATGCAATCGATGTAGTCTTGATGGATTTTTCGAAATTCTTGAGCTAAGATCAGTATTTCAGGATACTGAATTGGTATTTTGCTGATTTTGCTGTAATTATTGATGAAACTAATTCCATCCAGTAAATCTTCCATATTTAATATGCCCTGTTTAATAAATTTCGAAGCCTTGGCTGAAAGTTCGAAGAATACCAGTTCTGAGCAAAAGATCTCATCATTTTTATTGCGAAGTAAATTACCTATTTCCTTCTTGGATATTTTTTTCACATCAACGCGAATAAATGGAAAAAAGAATGAGTTATCCAGAAAAATTTTCATCTATTTGTAATTTCCTCCGATAACTCCTTTCGGTCGTCTTTAATATCATCAAATGAAATTTCAATTTTAGAGGATTTTGAAAGGATTTCTTCCAATTCAATATATTTCTCAACAATCAATCTACCATTTAATACACGATATACGATTTTTTGTCCTTTTTTCAATCCCAATTGCTCTCTAATCGATTTTGGTGGAAATAATTCTCCTTTCGATCCTACTATTCCAGTTATCATATCTACCAGAAGAAATAACGTTTTTTCTGGTATATAAACATATGGAGGGTAAAAAAATAGCTCATCAATTAAAAATATACAATTTACGAGCGAAATACTCAATCATGGAGTTCCAATCAACTCATTCTTCCAACTTCAGAATCTCCCATCTAATTTTATGAATAATTTTCATTCCATCAAAAAATGCATCAGGTTCATCATATTAAAATTAGGAGTGAATCCGTCTTCAGAATGTTCCTAAAAACCTAGAACTTCCGTGATAATGAGTTTTCTCAAGATGTAATGTTTTTTTTCAGTCAACACAAGATTTATTTGATCCTAAACTGAGTGTTGTATACGTCACGTAGTGGCGATATGGAGTAATCTAAAATGCCAAAAGGAAATGGAAATGCTTTCGGGATAATTGCAATCCTAATTGGAGCATCTGGCTTAGGTCTTGGATTGTATTCAATAATAGGGGGTGATGATCCAGCACAAATTGGTACTTTACAGAATGTGGTTGGCTTATGGGAAACTATAGAAGGCGGCCCTGCATCAAGTTATTATTTAGAATTTGATGATATTCAAATCAATGAAAGTGGGTATTTTAATCTCACAGGAGCGAGTCGGAATCTCACTTTAACTCAACAGGGTTGGTATAAGTTCAGTATACGATTTTTATGGGAAAGTCTTTCGACTTCCCAATCTTACCGACTACGTTTGTATAAAAATTCAACAATAGAACATGTAATTGATTATTACCAATTTCCAGCGAGTAATTACCGAGCAGTCGATAAATCAATATATGTGTACAGTGATGGGGATGATGTGTTCTATTTTCAATGTTTTACTACTTCATTGTCACACGAAGTCAGTTCCCAACAGCAATTTAATCAATTAGTATTGGAATATGTCAAAGAAGTATAATTTACGCATTTTTACTTTTTTTCTAATCAAGTTTTTTCATTGAATTACATTATTTCCGAACGATATACTCAACCATTGAGACCCAATCAACCCATTCCTCCGACTTCAGAATCTTCCATTTCATTTTATGCACCATTTCCATCCCTTCAAAAAATGCGTCAGGTTCATCATCTTCAAAATAAGAGTGAATGTGTCCCTCTATCCCATGCATACATCCAAATTCACCCTTGCCAATTTCTTTGCCGTCTATAAGATCTTTTGGTTTTGTGGGAGGGAAATTGACAAACATCAAACCTCCAGGAACGAGAACTCGTCTCATTTCATCAATTGCACGCTTAACATCGACTTTTAAAAAATGGAACAATGTATGGTGGGAGTACACAAAACTAAAACTTGCGTCCTCATACGGCAATTCGAGTATGTTTCCTTCAACCATATGTAAATATATGCTGTTATCTAGTGCGTATTCCTCTGCTTGGTCAATCCTTTCCTTTTCGATCTCAATTCCATGGCATTCATATTCGTGCTCGTAAAAAATTCGAAGAGGAGGAGTAGATCCACCTGCACCGCAATCCAAAATTTTCTTTGGTAAGCTTGACTGGTCGCATAAATTCCTAAATCCATAAAGTGGGATATCTCGTCTATGTAATTTCAAATACATCATGATCGCCTAATTTTTCATACCTAAGTAACTCTAAAATTATTTGAATATATTCTTTCCATTTTCTATGACTATCTTAAAAAAAAGTAGGATATAGTTAGAACAAGCAAAATCAACCCGATTCTTGAGCATTCTCACGAGTTTTCTTTTTATCGGCTAGGATTAAACCAACAAAGAGAACAATACCCACAACAACGAATATTATTCCTGTTATGATAAATCCCATACCCCCTTCCATAATACCCATATGAATAATGCTCAAAATTCCCAACATTGTGAAAATTACACCCCAAAGCGTCAATATATCTCCGTATTTCATAGCTCCTTCTTTTACCATAGTTTTTCTCTACCTCCTCCTATAATTTTAATTTTGTGAAGATCAATGGCCAGATAAAAATCCCATACACCATTGTTATCACAAATTGCAGTGCTTCCCAATAGAATAGACTGGTATCTAGTAGCAGATACATTCCCAAAAACAGAAATGCGAAAGTTATCATCCCGATCATTATTCTAAGGATGCGTTTTCCGCGTTTTCCTTCTGCTGGTTTAATTTCAAATTTCACAAAAGCTTGTTCAAGAGCAAGACCCAATCCTAATCCGATAATTTTACCTCCATCACTTCCGAAATCATTTATGTCTGATAATGGGTACAACCACTGGGTAAGTCCCATCATTAATCCCCCAATAATTACAATTCCAATATAAACATACACCGGATTGATTTTTGACATGATGTTTTTTATTGGTTCTTCAATCATCCACACGATGAGTAGGACGATGAATCCGAACAACCATCCTGTAAGAATATCTCCCAGCCAATGCACTCCCAAATACATTCTTGAGAGCCCGACCAACACAATTAAGATAATCGAAATTGCCCATGTAACAATTCGTTTCGATTTTTGACCTAGATACCCCCAAAACGTAAAAGAACTCATAGCATGTCCACTGGGTGTGGACATATGACTCGCACTGATGAGAAGCCAATTGGATTGAGGAGGTCGGGAGTAATTTATAGCTGCTTTTGCGTAATAATTAATAGTACTTCCAAAAACATAGACTGAAACTAATGATTTTCCCAAATCTTTGTCGATCCCCCAAAAAATCGCAAAGAAAATTGCTAAATATGTCAGTGTTCCCCCAAATTCGGTAACAAACCTGAAAAAATATTCTGCATTTGGTATACCATCCCGTAAGGCTTGGTTCCATTGCCATTCAAAAAAAATATTGATGAATAAAATCGTAATAATAAGACCTATGGATACTACAATCCCGATAGTTGGAATCAAGATGCGTTTTGTTTTCGATTGCATGAAATAATTTGAAACTTATGGAAATATAAAACTGTTGAATAGGTGGTGTAAAGAACAATAAAGTTTGTTTGTTTTGATATTTAACACGGGATCTAAAACATACCCTATTGAATGTAAAATAAAAAAAAAATATATAAAACCATAGACTACCATCATTTATTTTCTTGTTATATATTCAATCATCGAGATTCCAGCGCCCCATCCGTCTGCTTCAAAAATCTGATATTTCTTCTTTTGTATAACCTTCATTCCCTCGAAAAACGCATCCGCTTCATCATTCTCAAAATATGCATGAATCACTGATTCATTTCCATGCCTGCTCTCATACTCTCCCTTGCCGACCTCTTTACCTTCCATACGGTCGTCGCGTTCCATAGATGGAAAATTAACAAAAAGCAATCCTCCAGGGGCAAGAACTCGTCTCATCTCATCAATTGCACGCTTTATATCGACTTTTAACATGTGGAATACAGTGTGGTGTGAAAATACAAAACTAAAACTGGAGTCGTCATATGGCAATTCAAGCATATCTCCCTCTATAATTTCGAGTTTCATGTTGTTCTTTTTAGCATATTTAGCCGCAGCGGTTATTTGCGATTTTAAAATTTCAATTCCATAGCATTCATACCCGTGTTCATGAAAGATTCGAAGTGGGGGAGTTGAACCACCAGCACCACAATCTAGGATTTTCTTTGGTAGCTTTATTTGTTCACACTCATTCAGGAATCCTAATAACTGAATATCTCGTCTATGTAGTATCATTTTCACTATCTCATTTTATATACGATATAAACTTAAATCTTTACTTTAGACCAAATCAACCTACCCCGCCCTCAGCCCCCCTACTTGAGAATCCATTTTAAGCAACAATATTTTATGCCTTCAGACGAGAATTGAGATACATTCTTACATAAAAGATGGTCAAATAGCAATAAAATAAAGTGAGAACTTATTAAAAATCAATCTTCTTTACGCTATTACATTTTACAAACCTTAAATCAATGTGATAATGATGAAGAAAAAAAGAATAGAGCAGAAAATCCTGATCAACACTACACCTCATGAGATCTACGAGGTATTTATGGATTCAAAAAAGCACTCAAAATTGACTGAGAGTGAAGCAAAGATAAGTCGAAAAATTGGAGGAAAATACTCTGTGTGGGAAGGAACAATAAGTGGAAAAAACGTCGAATTAATCCCAGATAAAAAAATCGTCCAAACATGGAAAAGTGATGGAGAAGATTGGGCAAAAAACCCTCCTTCTACGATTACGCTTCTTCTGGAACCAGTCGATGAAGGAACCGTAATAAAATTCACACAAGAAGATATTCCCGAAGAAGCGTGTGACTCTGTAAAGAAAGGATGGAATACATATTATTGGGAAGCACTTAAAGAAATGTTTCCATAAAGAGAAATCTGATATTTAAAGTTATAAAAAAGAATATCCAACAAAGATCCTGTTAAGATAATGATTTATATTTTTTTTTCTTCTCACTTTTTCTCATCCTCAAACATACAACTAAGCACCCAATGACCATACTAAAAAGTATAAATGTAGAATTTATGGGTATTTTGCGCGTCCTTGGGGCTAAAATTCGCACTCCTCCCCCAAATGTTGCGAGATAAATCCGATCATCTTCTATTGCGACTCTTATTGTTCTGTACTCATGTTCATAAGAGCTGACCAAACCCGGTGATTCTATATTTGAGCAGTTGATTACCTTTAGTCCAAAATAATCATCAGCTAAAAGTGCAATCTCTTCTTCTACCAGTTTGACATCATTGAAGAATCCACCATCATCATATGTTCCTATGACGCTAATATTAAACGGATCCGAGAAATTCAGGATTTTCAAACCATAATTATAATCGTTAAGATAAACCAGATCATCTATATGTGCTTTTGGGGCTCCTCCTCTATGCGCTACACCAGTATCAACGATGCTTACAAAAGTGATATTAGTAGGATCACTCACATTCAGTAGTTTCATATCTAAAATGGTGGGTGGTGCATCCACATTAGGAAGTCGAGTTCCTACAAACGCAAAATCATCCACATCGCTTCCATAATTGTATTCCTCAACAACATATACGGGTCCAACATCACCAGTGCTATCGTCCCATCTACTTATCATCACTGGATCAGTAGGATCTGTCACATTCACGATTTGTAAACCATCTTCTTCTGCTCCAATAAACAGTAATTCACCCTTTAACTGGATGAATGTGGAGGATGAATAGTTCAGATAAGCGGAGAGGAACTCCAACTGGCTTGGATTGCTATAATTAAAGATGTTCACACCATTTGCAGCGGTTACAAATACCAGTTCTCTTTCTGTGTCTAATTCTATATCATGAATGAATGATAAAGAATACGAATCTAGTTCCAAACAGTTATCAGGATTACTGATATTGTAAACCGCAAGCACTCCTCGATTAATTTCCAAAAGGAAGGCTAATTCATTATCAATATATTTTGCGTTGATGAGGTTACTCCCATCGGCAATTGTTCCAATTTCGGAAAATCTTCCTGTATACTCCATACTCGATCCAAAAGATGGAAAAGTGCACAATGAAATAACAATAGCAACCCCAATTATCGTGGATAGTTTGCTCCTCATACTTCTTCTACTCAAAATCTGATTCGTGTGATAAGAAATAATCGACTTACTATTATTGGAAAAAGATTGACAATTTCTTCAATAAATAACAACACTTTCATATATATTTATTCGCATAAGGATAATTGAGGAAGTAGCATATTTAGGAATCATCAGTGCTCAACTGTTCATATCCATGATATATCCGATATTGCTCCAAATTTATATTTACAGTTTGGATGACTTCAGGAGTAATTTCATGTATATTAGCCTTATACTCCTTTTTCACGTCAATATATTCTTGTATTACTTTTTTAATCTCCTGAAAATCATCTAGTTCAAATTGGTCGTAGATTTCTTCCAGAAACGGTAAAGGATCACTAATGAAATCCTCATACTTCAATGAATAGAAGTTTTTTGGAGGAATAAGTTCTTTAGTTTTCTCAAATACGGAGAAGCAGTGCTTCAGTTCGTTTATAATAAAGGAATTGAACTTCTCTTCATTCCATACCTGCAGTGCAGATAATTCCATTAATTTATGAAAGAGTAGTTTTAAGGAACACAAAAGAGGATATGGATTTCGATATGTATAGATAAATTTCGCATTCGGATACATTTCCAATAGGAGTTTAATACGGGCAGCATTTGCGGGATTCTTAAGCACCAATTGTTTACCCTCATTCTTTACAGTGGTTTTCTGTATGAAATAATGATAAATTTTCTTCCAATTCATTACATCCTTTGGAGGGCAGTGCTCAAATGTCATGTATTTTGCGAAATATTTATAATTCTGCGGAAAAATAAGAACATTCGGGACACCATACTTCGACAAAGTTGCGACTGCATATGATTCTTCTTGAGGTCCATCAATGTCCAACTCAATATTATCCATGGGTCGTGTTTTGGGAAGTCTTCGTTTAAGGATTCGACGTGCGGGATCAGAAAATGATAGATTGTATAATGGGGTGAACACATCTAAATTGGACATATATCCCAATCGTTTGTCCTTAGAAAATAGGATATGTAGTAAAGTTGTCGCTGTTCTATAAAATCCAATTATGAAAATGGGATCTTTGGTTAATTTCGTGTTTTTTATTTTTTTTTGGAACCGAATTTTTTCAATAATGCGTAGTGGTAGTGTAATTGTTGACATCCAGAACACCCACAATAACCGTGGAATGTATCTAAATGACACCTTAAATTTGTTAATCCACAACAGTCGGAAGATATTTCTGAGAGAATAAGACACCATGTGTGTTTGAGTAATAATTTTCCAAGTTGTATTCTTCTTCTTTTCTTCTCTGGTTCGAGTCATCTTTTTCTTACTCGTGGAAATCTCTATTGGAGTTCTTTCGCTTTCTCTAAGCATAATTTTAAAACTGAAAATCCTAAAGATATGAGTTTTCTAAGGGTATACGAGTTCCTAAACTCTTCTTTAAAGGCAATCCATCCCGTATCATAATAGTTTTTATAATTTTCAGCGATTTTGTAGTATTGCAGCTTATCTAATTCCTCTACTATTTTGGTTCTATTTAATCTCCATAATGAAAGTGGATCTTCATGTGTTTGACTTATCAATCTGACAGGAGAAGGTGAAACTCTCCAACTCATTCGTCGTATCATCGTCCAAAGTTCTAATCCCGTCCGATCAATCATAGATAGGGAAATTGTTGGTAAGAATTCCTCTAATAAAAGCGCTTTTCGTAAATCTAGTTCTCGAATTATTAATGGTTCCCGATTCTCAAACACGGTTGGTTGACCAAATAGCGAGATTATATCATCTTTTCTTGGATATACAAAATCGATTAATTGTGTTAATCTGTTTACTGTCATAATTTGAATTCTAGGAATATGCAGATAATCAGGATTTTTTTCAACATATCTTTCTTCATACAATTCGGGTAGTCTAACAGACTCATGAAAAGAGGATTCATCATCGAAGAAATTTGCATCCTCTTTGACTTTTACATGAATATCCACATCGCTTAACATAGGAACATAGTCGATATAACTGTCCCATTCTTTAGTTGCAGAACCTTTACAGTACATATAATCAATAATGGTTGAAAAATTCTCTATGAGAAGGCTTTTCCATATCTCTAGACATAAATTGACTTCTTTTCTTGCCTGTTTCATCTCTTCAGAATATTTATCCATTATTCCAATCGACCTTCATGTTGCTCTTTCAGAATTGTGTTTACGTATTGTAAGTATGCTTTAATAGCAAATTTTAGTCCCTCGTCTTCCTGAATCTCTTTCCAGTGTTCTAGAGAACCTAATGAATTTCGTCCAATATTTATACGAAACCAACTAACTGGATATATAACTTCACTTTCGATAAATCCCATCGCTTCTTCAAATGTGATAAGATTCATTTTTATCTCAGATTCTTGGGTCAATGGATGAATATTCCCACTAATAATATAGAAATTTGCAGCCTCTTGTGCAGTGCAGACAATTCCTGCGACCCATCCAATAAAATTCTTAGTCTGTTCATAGATTGAATACAAATCTCGATCATTGGGGTAATGTACATATTGGTACCCATTTCCATGGAACATAGATGCAATAAAACTTCGTTCAGTAACATCTTGTATAAGAACTGGAAAATGCCTTTGGGTTCGAATTCGTCTATGAGCTTCTCTCAATCGTTCAACATTTTCAGGATTCAATCTAACAAATAATGCATCCTCAAATGTGTTCGCCTCAAATCCTGCGATTCCATAAAAGATCCAGCCATTTTTTCTAATCGTATTGAATGCATTTACAAGCCTCGTAATTAATTCTTGGTCATTCACAACGGCTTCATCATCATGATGTTTCACTGTGAAATCACTAAACACATCTTCTAGTCCAACTTCCTTAAAGAACCTCCCACGGGAGAGTTCGGAAAAAATATTTCCAACCACATGGAGTTGGTGTTTATTATCCATAGCGACAATTGACAAAGCTCCTCCAATGTCTGCACCCTCACGGTCTCCTTGAGCGAGTAATACATGAGGAGGATTATAAAAGCGAATACTCATGTTTCAATTCTTGTTGGTTCGTTTCCTTTAAATGCTTTCTGTCCAGTTCATAAACATTTGCCAAAAAGGTTAAAAGAATGTGAAATCATGGAAAGTTCGAGGAAAAAGTATGCGAATCTCAAAATTCTTAAGCATTTCAATATGCATGTGTATACTGGTCTCTGGGTTTATATGTTTCACATCATTCGTTCCCTCGCATTCTGATACTGAGACCATTGCTTCTAAACCAGTTGAGCCTATAACTAAGAATATAATATCTTCTGTAGGTACTCTCGATCAAGTTGAACCTATCAATATCTCCTCACCAACAGATTGGGCTTTATATCCCTTTATTACTGGAAATGGTTCAGAATCTAATCCTTATGTTATAGAAAACGTTGAAATTCATGGTTCTGGTGTGAAAAGCTATGAATCGAATTCCATTCCAACACTAAACTTGACCTACAATGGAATTTTTATAGACTCCAATGAATCTTTTATAATTAAAAACAGTGAAATATTGAACTTTTCTGTGGGAATCCAGTTTGGATTTGGAGTCAATATAACTCAAGTATCTAATGTGACAATCGACAACTGCGGATTGGGAATATATAGTTGGATACATCAAGTTACACTAAATATCTCAGAATGTCATATATCCAACTGTAGATGGCTCTCTACAAGTAGTGCATATGACTTAGAAAGATTTCAATATGGGGGTTACGGGATTTGGGCACGTTCGACTAAAGAACCCTCGATAATTAAAAACAATTTAGTAGAAAATTGTACTTTTGGTATCTACATCAGTGGTACCACTAATATCACACAGAATACTTTGATTAATTGTGGATTTTTTGTTAACATGCAGATGCTTGTTGTTAGTCTTCCATATATTCATGATGACAACATTGTGAATGGTAAACCACTTAAAATATTCTGGTATGAAGATAATCTTAATATTCGTCAAAGTGACGTAGACCAATATGGTCAAATGCTATTCATTATGTGTGATAATCTAAATTTTGCCAGAGTATCCATTACTGAACCGTGTAGTGTTGGATTATTTGTGATAAACATTCGTATGAATCCAATGATTGGCATTGACTCAGCGAATGGTACTAAGTTAACTTCGGTTCATTGCGCAAATCAGGCAGTTGGGATGTATCTGTATGGATATGCAGTTCAAGCGCGTGGATTAAGCGTTGAAAACTGTGAAGTTGGTTATCTAATGGTAAGAATGAGGTTATGTGAATTGGAACGAGTGTCTGTCACCAACTGCGATTTACCAATTTTTGGATATGACCAAATTGTGAATACTACAATACAACTTGAACCTGGCACACCATTTCATTACTATGATGAAGCAGCACAATCTCATGGAGTACTCGTTACAGAAATTTCTACAGGAGTACATTTTACTGTTGGTAATGAATCATCACGTGAATTGTGGTTCCAGCTTAATGAAACTGGTAAATATGCTATAGTTTCTCTGAATTTAGCGCATCCGGGCTATCTTGGGTTTATAATAGATGTTCGAAACTATGTTATTCCAGGATATAACAATCTTATCATAATCGCATTGGTTGGAATCTCTGTTGTGGTAGTTTTTTATCAGATTCAAAAATCAAAGAAAATTTAATCTTTTTTTTCTCATAAAGAAATTACCAAGATAAAAAAAGGAGAGAAAATAGTATTTATTTCTATCTTTTTATGGTCATAGATGGTTCCAATTTAACATACCCATGATCTCTTCTATAATCATCCCAGTTTGTGTTAACTAGTCGAATTATTCGAGGAGTTAATTTGTGATTGTTGGCTTTATAGTTCTTTTTTGCATTGATATAGGTCTGTAAGATTGGTTTAACTTCTTTAAAATCATCCAAATCGAATTTTTTATAAATATCTTTGATGTAGGGCATCGGGTTAACAATGAAATCCTCGTATTTAATCTCATAGAAGTTTTCAGGAGGAATTAACTTTCGATCTCGATGAAATACTGTATAAGTTTCACTCAAGATTTTCAACATACTCTTTTCTATATCCTCTTCTTTCCATGTCTGAAGCGTGGATACATTTACTAAGGAATTTAGTAAGAGTCGCATTGAGCAGAACAATGTGTAAGGATTTCTATATGTATAAATGAATTTAGCGTTTGGATACATCTTTAAAAGGTGTTTGATTCTTCCCGCATTTGCAGGATTCTTCATTACTAAACGTTTTCCATTATATTTCCATGTCAGTTTTTTAATGAAATAGTTGTACACTTTCTTCCATCTTTCCAAGTCTCGTGGATGACTATCTTCAAACGTGAGAAATTTGGCAAAATATTCAAAATTTTGTGGAAATATCAACAAATTTATCATACCGTATTTACTTTTAGCCCCAATGGCGTAGTGTTCCTCCTGAGGGCTGTCTACATATAATTCAACATTATCCATTGGACGAGTGGGTGGAAGAGATCTTTTTAATATTCGTCGACAGGATTTTGGGAATGATAAGTTCATTAATGGTAGCAAAGCATCTAAGTTTGACATGTAAGCTAAGCGTTTATCCATGGAGAAGAAAGTATGGAGAAAAGTTGTAGCAGTTCTGTAACCTCCAATTATGAATATGGGATCTTTCGTTAATTTCGTATGTTTAATTTTGCGTTCAAACCGAATCTTCTCAATTATTCTCATTGGAAGCATTATAAGAGATGCAATCAATGCAAATAGAAACCGAGGAATGTACATAAATGATATTTTGAACTTGTTGATCCAAAGAAGACGGAATATGTTTGTAAGTGAAAACGTGCTCATCTGCTCTTGAGTGATGTTTTTCCAAGAATCATCTTTATTGATTGATACCACGAAGCTCCTCTCCTTAATTCTCAAAGATCAATGAGACCATTAAAACCTTATCCTCCCTTTGTTCCTAAGTTCTTATAATCC
>JAEOTN010000028.1 GCA_016839865.1 Promethearchaeota archaeon
GATTTTTACATGCAACTGTCATTGCTACTTACAGCCCGTTAATCGCTCAGCGTTCTTACTCTATTCAACATCCATCGAGAGAAAAAAAAATTAAAAATTATTGCGATTAGGTTCGTTAAAAATTAATCTTCATTTTTTTGCTCTTTGCATCAATACTCGAAGTTGAAATGCTCTAACTCTTTTTTCCATGGTTACAAATCATTAAATAAACAAATCGTTGTATGATACTAGGACTAGAAAGTAAGCTATTTACCACAACATATTATATTACATATTATTATACTCGGACTTGAACAAGATGAAATTAGGTAGAAATGGGAGAGCGCTCCTCCTTTTTGGTATATTTTTCATAGCATCCGGATTTGCGTTCGAATCTTATTATCTTATCATCATGGGATTGTTCTGCTTATTCGCAATTGTATTCAGTATGCCACAATTTGATTCATCTCTAAATGTAGATGATCTAAAGGTCGAACGTATTCTCGAGTCCAACACAGTGTTTCGGGACAACTTCCTGCATATAAAAGTAAAAGTAACCAATACAGGAGGGTCTCAGTTTAATTTTATTGATATATTTGATGATTATCCTGCTGAAGTCTTCCGAGTAGTTGCAGGAGAAAATTATATCTCGACACGAATTAATCCTCATCAAACTATCACTTTTTCCTATATTCTTGCTCCAAAAATCCGCGGGGAATATGATATTGGTCCTCTTACCGTTGTTGTGAAAGATCGCTTAGGATTTAATGCAGAACAACGAACTGTTCCAGACTCTCTCGATCAGATCTTAATTTATCCTCCTTATGAGATGATTCGAAAAATCGAAGCAATGGCACAGCAACGTGCAGTTAATCGTTCCTTTGGTGTGCATCGTTCTCGTATGAAAGGTATGGGAACCGAATTCTACGGTATGCGAAAGTATGTATATGGAGATCAATTTCGAGCTATAGATTGGAAAGCAAGTGTTCGATCACAAGAATTGATTGTGAAAGAATTCGAGACTGATCGCGCAATCGATGTTACAGTTTTTATAGATTCATCAGAATCCATGGGTGGAGGGGCTCGAGAAAACACAAAGTTTGAGTATTCTGTTCAAGCTGCAATGTTACTAGCGAAAATTGCGTTGGGTAGAAGAGATAGAGTTGGTTGTGTAACATTTTCGGATAAAAAACATTTTCGATTTCTAAAACCAAGTAGTAAAAAAGGCCAATTCTTCCGAATCCTTGACTTTTTAGCACGTGTTATGCCTCGTGGAGAGAAAAGCTTGTTTGATTCCACTGAAGAATTTGTCAAGAAATTTCAAAGACGTGGTCTAATTATAATCTTATCTGATTTAGAAACATCCCGGAATGATGTATTAAAGGGAATTAAAAAATTACGTACATACGGCAATCAAGTTCTTGTAATGTCTCCCTTTAGTCCATGGTTTGAAGCCCACGAGTTGGATTTAACACCTGCAGATAAAGCAATTGCAGAAGCTATTGCAGAGGAAATGATGGAGCATCTTGTCGGTATACGTCCAGATTTGCAAAAATACCAATGTTCCTTAATCAATGTAGGACCTGATGATATGTTAAATGTAGTACTTAATGAATATGCACGTGCACGTAAGAAAGGGAAAGGAGAGTGAAGAGATGAAAACAATAATTATCGTTATGAAAGCTTTACTCGGTGCTACTCTTGTTTGGATGATTATCATGTTTGCACCAATGTTTACGGATACCACAATTATTGATCTAACCTCAATTACTACCCTCTTCCTTACATTACGAAATATCTTTCTAGTAGGAGTATATTATCTCTTCTATGGTCTGTTTACCGGAATCGGAGTTCTAACTTCTCTTCAATTTATGCCATTAGGTCCCAGTATAGTTTTCAACCAACCATATCAAATCAATTTTTATGGCGCATCTTTTATTGAAATAATATTTGGCAGATGGTTCCCTCGAGTACAACTTAGTGAACGTGCAGTTACTCTACTAGAAGATCCCTCATTATCCGATCAGAGGTTTACCATTGAAGAATATGTGCAATATGTTGTACCCGAATTGAAAGCTCTTGGAAATTCGGCTTACATAATTCTTTTTCAAGTATTAGCGGTGTTAATGATTATCTATGGCATCTTAAGCGTTCTTAGAAATGATCCACGGTTCAGTTTACGAACGATACTCTGTCTTAACCTAATGATAATTTTTCCACTTATCCTCTATGGCATAGAGAATATGGTGGGAGTGTTTGTGGCTGATTTCAACCTTGGTCAGTACATAGGAATTAACACGGTAGAGGAAGGCGTAACGACCGGACCCCTCTTGCCATATCCTATCAACCCAAGTACTGTATTTATGAAAATACCTGATGGATTTGGACAATTTCTGATCAGCCCTATATTTCAGATTGCTGTGGCCTCATTTTTCTACTTGGAATTCACATTCCAGTTGAATTATGTTTATCAAGTAACTTCTCCCTCTGAACAACGTGCAGAAAGACTATTTGAACAGGTACAAACGCTCAAAAGAGCATCAACTGAAGCTGTGATTCATCTGGAAAAAATTGAAGCAGGAGAACCTACAGAGGTACTTGAGCAGCAATTAGATGAGGAAGGCAACGTCATTGAAAAGGCGAAAACAGAATCTGTAAGGAAATTCCTATCCAAAACTGCAACAGGATTTTCATTCATTCGAGAAATGATTGAGCGTCGAAAATTAGAAGAAAAAACGAAAAAAGCTATAGAAGCTCTCCAAGATACACGTCGATTATCAAATTACCTAAATCGATTATTTGAACAAGATCCAGAAGCAGAACAAACTCTAACTGCAAAAAGTTCAGCACCTACGGCGGGAAGACTCATCCGTTCAACAGTTATTGATATTGTATTCCGTATTTCGGGTATTACTCTTTTGGTCTTCATAATCTCGCATACTCCTTGGATCATAGAGAACATCTTCAGAGCTCCTGAGTCAATTGTGAGAAGTGTAGAAATGTTTACCCCTGAAGTAATGTTAACACTGTTTCTACCTCTAGTTTTGCTGTTTCCATTCATATCCATTATTATTCGAATTACTAAGGCTCAATCCTTGAAGAAAAAACTCGCAAAAGAAGAGGAAACACGAATCATCTCTGAGACAAAAGAATTCGTCGCAGCCTAAAATAAAACTAACTTTTTTTATTGTTCTATATACATCTATCCATACAAGCGATAATGGATAATGTGTACTATGAGTTCTGACGATGAAACTTCGAAAATTCTAATGTTAATGGCGCATAGGGGATTTATTTATGGACCATCTCCAGAGATTTATAATCCAATTAAAGGTTCTTTCGAATTAGGTCCATTAGGTAAACTAATGAAAAACAACCTAGAAAGCCAAATTCGGAAAATATTCCGGAAAAATGGATTTTGGGAAGTACAATGCCCCTTAATTAGTCCCGAGATTGTATGGAAAGCTTCGGGTCATGTAGAGCGATTCTTTGATTATATTGTAGAATGTACTAAATGTAAGAACATTCATCGAGCAGATACTCTATTAGAATCTCTTGAATACGATATGACTCAGATACTAACATCAGAAATTGGAAAGGTGATCCAAAGAGATGATATTCGATGTCCTGAGTGTGAAGGAACTCTAGGAGAGGTAACCCAACAAAATCTTATGGTCACCTCACAGTTAGGATTTCCCTCTTCAGAATTTATTCTACGACCCGAAACTGCAACTACAACGTATCTTCTATTCCCAAGATTGCATCAGTTCTTTCGTACAAATATGCCCATGTTCGTCTTTCAGATGGGATATGCATTCCGCAACGAGATCTCACCCCGGAAAATGTTGTTGAGGACACGAGAATTTGAACAGTGCGAGGGTCAAATTTTCATAACTCCTGAACAAGAAATGCATTTCGCTCCTTTTGAAGAAATTGCAAATATTAAACTCCCAATGTGGTCAGCCAAAGAGCAAGAGCAAGGGAAAACTAAGGTGACTAAGAAAAAACTCTCCAGCGCAATTGAAAAAGGAATTTTACAAAAACCAGCATATGTGTGGTTACTTAACCTCGCCTATGAGATAGTACTAGGAGTGGGAATTTTACCCGAAAATATACGATTCCGACAACATAAATCTGATGAAAAAGCCCATTATGCTCATGACGCTTGGGACCTTGAAGTTAATTCACGATTATATGGATGGACAGAAGTCTGTGGGATTCATGACCGAGGAGATTACGATTTAGGAAGACATCTTGAATATTCTAAGAAGAAGAAACTACAAGTTCCAGGTGCAAAGAAAGGAGAGAAAATCGTTCCACAGATATTAGAAATAGCTTTTGGGGTAGGACGTCTATTATTCTTTGCTTTAGAGCAATCATTTCGTTTTGAAAAAGAACGCACGGTATTGGATTTGCCATTGGAAATTGCACCGGTTCCATTTGCTGTGTTTCCTCTTCAAAAGAAACCTCGAGAGCTTGTATTACTTGCCAAAAAGATTTATAATGATTTAATTGATAACGATATTAGCTCAGTATATGATGATGCAGGCTCCATTGGAAAGAGATATCGCCGTACAGAAGAAGTAGGGGTCAGATATGCATTTACTATTGATCATGAATCTTTAGAGGATGGAATGGTTACCATTCGGGATATTGAAGATATGAGTCAAAAGCGGATAAAAATCAAGAAATTGGTGGAAACATCCCGGAAACTTCTGCATGGGCAAACTACCTATAAAAAAATAAAAGATTTAAGCCCACACGTGGAAAAAGAGTAAACAATGGTTATTCAATAGTTGTTATCATATTTTTCAAATCTTTCCTTGATGTGGGACTCGGTTTGGAATAGAAGTATCCAAAGGGTAGAATTGTGGTGACATGTTCGTTTTTACCTAACTCTAACACTAATGCAGCCTTATCACGGTCCATACTTCCTATCCAACATGTCCCAATTCCCATGGACCATGCCATTAAACACATTTGATGTGCTACCATGCTTGTATCGTGAACATACCAATTGGGAGAACGCTTCTTATCACCGATAATAGCAATTACTAACGGTGCTTGAGAAACAAATCCACCAAATCTTGCAGCCGATTGCAGTTTCTCAATGGTTTCTTTATTTTTAATTACAATAAATCTCCATGGTTGCCGATTGGAAGCTGATTGAGTCCAACGCGCCGCTTCTAAAATTGTGTTAATTTCTTCATCTGTTGGAGGTTCTGGTTTGAATTTTCTTACGGATCTTCTTTCTTTCATTAATTCAAGTAAATCTTCTGGATTCATATCTTGCAGATCGCTCATGAAAATAAAAAAATTGTGGCTATAGTGCAATATTTTAAATCGCGATACACATGAATACCTATTCCTATGACGGTTGAAGCGCGTCCTTACGATCATGAAAAAGATTTTAACAAGGTTAAAGCATTTCTTATCGAAACCTTCTTCCAAAAAGACTCCTATCAATCATGGATTCCAACAAGATTTGAGAATTCGGTATTTAATGATGAGGATCGCTCAGAAAATGTTCGCGTATGGCTAGAATCTTCAAGAACAGTCAAAAACAACACTCCGTTTCTTGTTGGATTGGTTGTTCTGAATCATCCAAACGATTTTATATTAGTATCTAATCCGAAATACAAATTTATTGTAGAGGAAATGGTTTCTTGGGTGGAATTACAACAAGAAAACCTAGATGAAACTACTCTAGCTACCTATTCCATTAGTGAAGATGCTATTCAAAATGCAATTTTAACCAAATTAGGTTATACACCAATAAAAATCATTGAACATACTCGAATTAGATCATTAGAAACCCCGACTCTAGACTATCCTCTTCCTGAGGGATTTCAAATAAAGCCCATAGGTGAGAATGATTATGATCAGTATGTAAAAGCAATAGAATTAGTGTTCCAACATCCTCATTTCACTCACAAAGTGTATGAGGCAATGAGAAAAACACATTTTTATCATGCAGATCTAAATCTTGGTGCATTCACACAAGACGGCACTCTTGTAGCATTTTGCATGCTTCGAATTGATGAGTACAAAATTGGAGAATTTGAGCCCGTCGGAACGTTACCAGAATATAGAAGACAAGGACTAGCACGTTCATTAATGACCGAGTGCATTATTCGTGCAAAAACATATGATATTAACCTCCTCTACATCGGAGGGGCACCAACAGAAGAAGCGGATCGATTATATGAATCCTTAGGATTTATAGATAAAACCGACATTTACCGTTGGGAAAAAAAGTTAGGCTAACACGTCCACAAGATCTGATTTCCTTGACTAATCCTCTTTATCTCTCCCAACTGCTCCAATTTTTGGCAATATGCAAGAATCCAAGTCAACGCTGGTGGGATAAACAACACCCGCATAACCCAAAGATAACTTCTATATTGCGGTATTAGAAGTTGAGTAATATTTTCAGCAGTCAAGACTCTCTTTTTCAATACTCTTGGTATACGGTCAAGAGAGTCGTAAATCGTTTCTAAAAATACCTCAAATTTTTCTTTTGTACATTTCCAATCAGTTATTTCCCAGTTTTCCCGTCGGATGTCTCCATGAGCAGACACTGCGTAATTAACTTCATCTTCGCTAATTGTAA
>JAEOTN010000100.1 GCA_016839865.1 Promethearchaeota archaeon
CCGTTCGACTAAGGTTGATTTTCCTACACCTCCATTTCCTATTACACATACTTTCAAGGAAGTGGTATTGGAATTGTTGGTTATGTCCAAATGGATCAATCCTTTGAATAATTGTCACCACATGGAATAGGGTTCGTTTCCTGAGGTTGGGTGCAAAGTTTACCTAACTCTTTTGACTAAATCTACACCTTTAATTTTATCGAAATCCAATCGTGAAACCGGGACATCGATTCGGATTAAGATCATATTTGGATCACATTTTGCCACTTAAATCCTTTAAATCATGAGTAGAGAAATACATGCACATTAAGTTATTGTAATTTCCTCCAAATCTGATCGATGAGATAGATTATTGAAAGAAAGTTTGCTAATCATTGTTTAAAGCCTTAGCGAAATCTTTACCAAATTGAATGCAATCCGCTATGCTTGCTTCATCTGGATTCCACATTGCTTTAATTCCATCATTGATTCGATCAAATCCAGCAGCATCAAGATTTTCATTTAAAACCTTGATACATTCTCCAGACCACCCATAACATCCAAATGATGCATATTTTTTTCCTTTAAATTGTAATCCTTTGATCACTTCTAATATTTTGGCAGTTGAAGATAGAATTCCTTTGTTGATTGTGGGAGACCCTACTAAAATTGCTTTAGATTTAAAAACCTCTGTGATAATATCATTTTTATCTCCCTTGGCTGTATTCAATAGGAGGATCTTTGTGTCATTATCTGTATCATGTATTCCTTCAGCAATATTTTCTGCCATAATTCTTGTTCCATCCCACATTGTATCATACAAAATGGTAATCTGGTTTTCTTTGTATTCCTTTGCCCATTCTATGTACTGTTGAACAATTTGAATTGGATTATCTCGCCAGATTACTCCATGACTCGTCGCAATCACATCGATAGCAATATTCATGCCTAAAACTTCCTTTATTTTTTTATCCACAAAATTGCTAAATGGAGTTAGAATATTAGCATAATATTTGATACATTCTCTATACAATTCATCTTTATCAACTAAGTCGTTAAACATCGCACTTGAGACGTAATGTTGTCCAAAAGCATCATTACTGAAGAGAATGTTATCTCCTGTCATATACACAGCCATACTATCCGGCCAATGTAACATCCGCATCTCAACAAACACCAAGGATTTTCCATTACCGATATCGATTGAATCCCCTGTTTTCACTGTATGGAAATTCCAATCTTGATGATAATGACCTTTCAGTGACTTAACTCCATTTTTTGTGCAATAAATGGGTGTATCTGGTATCTTTTTCATCAATTCAGGAAGTGCTCCACTGTGGTCGATTTCAGCGTGGTTCGCAACGATTAAATCTATCTTATTAAGATCAATTTCTTGTTCTAGATTTTTCACAAATTCTTTCGCAAAAGGTTTCCAAACCGTATCAATTAACACAGTTTTCTCTTCTCGAATTAAATAAGAGTTATACGTAGATCCATGATTGGTTGAATATTCATTTCCATGGAACTTTTGGAGCTCCCAATCTCGAACTCCAATCCAATCTACATTATTTTTTACTTTGATATGCATTTGTAATCATGAAGTAATACGAAGATAATATATTATAAACTAGCACGAACATGTTCGATTTTCAAACGTTACCTCCATATATATGAGAATGCTAGAAGGATGTAAAATGAAGATAAAGACATTATGCACATAAATATTCTCATATAAAATCCGTTTTAACGATTTGTAGAAGAGTATTTCTGATGAAAAGATCGTGAAACCGGGATTTCACGCAGAAAGGTATATATCAAGGGGATACGGGTCACCTTTTTCAAATGTTGTTCCCTTGATTCTTCTTGGTTTTTTGATCCACCTACACGTATTCAGATCCTATCTTTTTCATCTCGTCTACTACCGATTGAGGTAATATTCTCCTTAAATGAGTGGACAGTATTCCATTTTTCTCTCATACTCATCAACACTTTAGTAAGAAGAATCTGTTTACTTAGGGGAACCGATGCATGTATTCAGATCCAACTTCTTCTTCAGGTATTCCACAATCTGAGTGTAGAAAGTAATCTGCACTTCTTTATTGAGTACCGTTGACTGGTGCCCCGTGTCCTCCTGGATTACAAATTCGTAGGGTATATTGTGCTCCTTAAGTTTTTCAACATATTTTTCCACACAAACAAACGGGCATCTGGAGTCATTTTTCCCAGCCATTATCATTAGGGGTTTTTTTATGTTTGAAACGTGAGTAATGGGAGATAATTTCTTATATAATTCCGCATTCTCTTTCGGGGTGCCCTTTAGGATGGTTTTAGTGAATTGCTGGAACATTGGATCTGATAGTTCATACATTTCTTTCCAATCTGTGACAGGAACATAGGAAACTCCTGTTGTGAACGCATCAGGCTTTTTTCCTAATGCCATTAGGGTTAGAAATCCTCCATACGATCCTCCTTCGATTGCGATTTGATTAGTATCAATTTCAGGGCGTGCACGTAACCATTCTACTCCATGCATAACATCCTCCAGGTCTCCTCCTCCGGGGTCTCCGATGTCTAAATCTTGAAATTCTTTACCATATCCTGTGGATCCTCGAAAATTAGGGGCAAACCAAGCTATTCCTTGCTGAGATAGGCAATGCGCCAGGACTGTTACCCACCAAGCGTCACTTACTTGATCCCAAGGGCCTCCATGCACTTCAACAACTGCGGGAGATGCCTTATCTGAATCAATCCCGGGTATATACCAGCTGTGAATAGATCTCCCGTCAAATGATTTATACCAAATAGATTGTGGAGTCACAAGAGATGTGAGATCAACGTTAAATTTACGTGGAGTAATTGGGACAACTGAATCAGTACCTATTGTGTGTTTATAAATTCCATATGGAGAACTCATCGATGAATGCAATGCAAAAATAGTCTTTCCATCTTTTGTGATCTTTGGAATTCCTACTCCTCCTTTCGGAAATGGAAATGCTGCAGATTTCACCCCAGTTATTGGATGAGCATGAACGGTAGTTCGAGCATATTTATTTACCGCATAATATATGATATCACTATTTGGATTCCAGATAGGAAAGTAAACACTGGCTTCTTCATCATCTGCTATTTCTAATGTAAATTGGTCATCACCTTGAAATTTTTGAACATATATTTGGTTTCTCCCAGACGCATCACTTCGAAAAGCGATTAATTTATCATTAGGAGACCAAGTGGGTGTAGACGATCTGGAGTCTTCTTTTACAGTGAAGGTGATAATATCTTCTGGATCATTGCGATTGACCACGTCAATTTGCGTATTTGTGAAACTGGGAACGGAGATGAACGCTATCCACTTCCCGTCATGTGAATATTCAGCTCCTGTATAGAGATGGGGAGGTTCTATAAATGGAGTGATCTCTCCTGACTCCACATTAATAATGTCTACTACATATCCCTTTTGTGTTATATATGCGCGTGCAAACTCTTTTCCATCTGGGTGCCATCCATATCCGGTAAACCGGTATCCTTTCTCCGTTAATTGAGTTGTTGTGCCGTTTTTAAGTGAATATAAATACAGGCAATTCATTTCATTCGAATCTTTATCCTGCAAATATATTAGATTATCTCCATTCTTTGAAGTGGTAAAAAGCATGACAGCGTCGGCTCCATCCGTAATCCGGACTGCTTTTGAACCAGTTTCCGTAGATTGGAGGTATAATTGTGGGATTCCAGTAGCGTTCGAGGAGTAAACGATTTTTTCTCCTTTTTCATCAATATCATACTGTATAATCAAAGGTACCTTGCATAGTTCTTCAATTGACAGTGGTTGCTTCATTTCTCAATGTTCGAATTCCGCTTATAAAAATTGATCGGCTCTTCAAAAAAAAGAGGTATTCACATTTTTCCAAACCCAAATCCAATTTGTACTTACCTTTTTTCACTGGAAAGATGTAGAAAAAATACATTTAGGATAAAATTTGCGATAAATAGGATTTAATCTAAAAATTGGAAAATCTGGATAAGTTCTTTTCCCTTTTCAGTTAGAGTTACGTGTTTGTTGCGTTTTTCATTGGAAATCTCAATATATCCCAACCCGTTCGCAATAGGATTCAGGAAATCCTTGACTTTCATATAAAGTGCCGATTTGCGCTTCTGTGGGTCACGGTGCTTGTTATCTAGTTGAACAACGCCGTTAGACTCCAGTTTATTAATAAGATCTTTCATATAGATGAATTTCTCAACAGTTTGGAGCTTATCTTTCGGTAATTGCTTTTTCGCAAATCTTTCCTCGATCATTTTGTTGATAAGTTTCAAAGTCCGAATGTGATCTTTATGTGGTCGTTGGGTCGGGAAAGTTGTCGGTTTCATAATGATAATATCTCCTGTGTGCAGTGGCCCCTCCTCATAAGGATCATACTGTGAGGAATAGACATAATAATACTCTAAATCCCAGATTTTTGATGCTTCAATGCTGGCAATTGCAGTAATTTTTGAACCACTACTGATGTTGATGTAAATTGTTGTGTTTGGATTATTCTCTCTCTCAATTTTCACAATTTGGGATATTTGCTGGATAATTTCGATGTAATCAACGTAATCGATTTGTTTACGAATGATGGTAATTGATGGAATGTGAGTCTGAATCGTGTCGATATTTTGTTCCATGAATTTGAGATTAGCATCTTTTTGCTTGGTTTTCTTAATGTACGCAGTGAAATAGTAGAGTTTGTGAGGAGGATTCTGAAGTAACGGTTTGGTTATGCGATCAGTTTCCTGAGAATTAAAGACAATATGCACCTGTTGTGAGAATATCATTGTAACTTAACACCCTTGATCTATATTAAGTAAATTAAGTTAATAAACTTTATTATCGATTCTAAATGATATTTTATGCTAAGAGAAATCATCTTGTGGATACCGTGCCCCGATATTCTGCAATAAATTTCTCTTAG
>JAEOTN010000101.1 GCA_016839865.1 Promethearchaeota archaeon
AATCCAGGACGATTCTTGTGTAACGCATTGTAATATTCGTCTAGTTGTGTATCAATAGAGAAATTAATCTGTTTAACGCATTCTCTTTGATTTCCATCAGTTACGTCATAGATGTCTTTGAGAATTGATTCAGATAAGGGGAAATATATGTCCTTTGGAGGTAATGCTCCTAAAGTAGTCCAGAAATGCGACATAGCACGAATATAAAATACTTTTAGATCTTCATACGTGAATTTGTCCAAAATCAGCTCTGGTTCCATGCGTTGGAGTGTCGGACGATCTGCTGTTTTTAATACTTCAGCCCAAACAGGTTTCAAACATGCGGACACAATTATTGAATTTCGAGTCTCATTGTACATACGTTTAATATACTCGAAGAACTTCTGCTGTGCTTCAGGACCAAACGATCTAAGTGGGGATTCCATTTCATCAAAATAGAATATTAAAACTCGTTCACTTAAATCGCAAATGATTTTAATCATTGCTAAGCATACATCATCTTGCTCCAGAATTGAGTGAACTTGTAACTGCTTCTGTTCTTCTTCTGTTAATCCTTCTCCAAGCAACCATCTAAGTGCAAGAGAACCCTTAAAGTGCTGGATCCCTTTTAACCGTAGATAAACTAATGCTTTCACACAATCAGAAAATACTCCAGGAAAAGTAGGTAAAATTTTGGCAATTAGAAATGAGGGATTGTCAACATAATTAGTTTCGTTGAGATCTATGTTCAATTCTTCTAACAAAATATCTACAATTTGAATGAAAAACCGTTCATCCGCGATTTCTTCCACTAAACAAGTATAAATATGATGGAACAAGCGGTAGGGGACTGCTGGGCTGCTAACATACACCGTTTTATATGGTATCTTCGTTTCTTTTGAATTCTCTCTTGCTTTTAAGACATGATAATAATGTGTTTTGCCGCATCCTGCGTTTGCTATAATTGGGAGAAATCGTGCGGTCTGATCAATACTCGTCGTTCGAATTAGCCGACTAATTTTGTAATCAATCACTTTTCGGTTCATTGTAACAATATCGAGAGATGGATCTTCTTCAATGTTGTACTTCGACACAGCACGATTAAATGGCAAGATAGCGATATTTTCTGCTAACAAATTTACGTTTGGGTCCTCAGCAATCTCCATTTAAATCGAGATAGTTAGTTTCGTGGGATTTTAAACGTCACGTACTATCTTGATGATATTAATTTTGTCTCACATCTCTCAACTATCAGAGATGAAATTATTTAAAGTTCAAAAACTAAATGTAAAACTAAATATCTCCGTGATCATTATGGCATTATCAGACATAATTACATTTTTAGATTTGACACTTCAGGAAATTATCCTTATTATCTTAGAGCTAATTTTCTTGTTATTGTGGTCTTTAAACATTTCACATTTCAATAAGCGAAGAAAAACAGACAAAAGTAAGGTCATTCAATATATTTTTCTTACTAGTGTATTCTATCTTTGTGCAATTGTACAATTGGTGGATATTTTGGGTTTGGATCAGTGGTCCTATCCTATTTTTGGATTCAAATTATCTATAGGATATGGTGTAGCGGTAGTATTTAGCACACTAGCATCCTTTTTCTTCTATGCATTTGGATTGGCAGTATTTGGGAAGAATCCTCAAAAAGCAAGACGTAATAAACTAATCTTTGGATTGTTTGATTTTCCAGCAGGAATTATGGTCTTTATGGGAAAAATCTCTCGACCTTATTGGACTCAAATCATATTTGCTGATTTGCCTTTATATGATGTGCTATTTTTAGGTGGTTTTGCAATTCATTTCATCGCATCTCTGTTTTTGGGTATCTTTTTATTTATCAATACCTCCAAAGTTGCTAGATATTCTGATACCAGAATCGATCGTGCATCTTTCCGACTGATGTCTCTCTCGGGAGTCTCCGTAGTTATTTCCTATTTACTCTGGATTGTCGAGGGATTAGTGTCACCTCAAGATGTATCCTATTGGGGAATAGCTGGCTGGGGTTTTGCGATATTAATCTCCTTTTTTATGTACCTAGGATACGCTCAACCCAAATTCTTTAAAAAATGGTTTAGAGATAAACCAATCCACATCCGCACATAACCAAATCTATTAATTTCTTTTTTAATTTATAAGCAAGATGGCAGAAACTAGTACTCCAAAAACAAACAATAAGTGGAAATACATACCTGAATTTCTACTGGTTCTAGTTACACTCTTTTGGGGTACCACTTTTATTCTCACAAAGCAAACTACAGAAGATATACCCTCTTTCTTATATCTTGGAATTCGATTTGGGATAGCTTTTCTCGCTATGGTGCCATTTCTATTCAATTCAGGCAAATTCTTCAAATCCTGGAGAAATTGGAAAATATCAATAATAGCAGGATTCCTATATTTTCTCTCAATTTTCACTCAAACTCTGGGATTACAATCTACTTCTGCATCGAAAGGTGCATTTATTACATCTCTTGGAGTGATTTTTGTTCCTCTATTCATGAGTATTGTTCAAAAACGAAGAGTCCATTTTCTACTCTGGATAGCCGTATTGATTGCTATTACTGGGGTAGGATTGCTATCTTTTTCAGAGGTTGAGTCAATATCTTGGTTGGGGGATAGCTTAGTTCTAATTTGTGCTATTGCTTATGCTTTCTATGTGATATATCTAGATAATAACGTTCAAGATGTAGAAATTATGCCATTTACAACGATACAACTGTTCTTAATAGCATTTCTTTCCATTGTAATTTCTTTGATATATGAATTTGGAATCACGGACTCCATACCTGATATATCTACAATGTTTTCTGTCCAAAACACATTGGTTCTACTTTATTTGGGAGTAGTTGCAACAACTCTGACTTTCGTAATGCAATCTTATGGGCAAAAATTTGTTTCTTCTACACGGACATCCCTAATTTTTACTTTTGAGCCATTTTTTGCCACATTATTTGCTATTTGGATTGGGGGTGAAATTTTATCGCTTTTTGTAGGAATTGGTATGATTTTCATCTTTATTGCTGTAATAATTTCAATTTTAAGCCCTCAAGATCCTCTTAAATCTCAGAAGAAGACTGAAGTAAAAGAAGACAAAATGTAGTCAGAAATAATGTAAAAAATTATTTTAGTCGGACATAATCATAGGATTCTGCCAATATCTTAGCCGTTGCATCAATATTTTTGTGAGTAGTTTTTTCATCTACAGTGCTTTCTCCTTCAACACGTAGAATGGGAGAAGTTCCTGAACGTCGTATTAAAATCCATCCTTTTTCAAAATCCATACGTAGTCCATCAATGTTGTTATATTTGATGTCTTTAAATCCCTGCTCCTCTAACCAAGGTTCTACAATCATACCCATTTCTTTATATTCTTCACTTGAAATGGGTTTGTCATAAGCTAAAGGATATTCTTTCTTCACAAAAGGAAATTTAGGAATTTCTGCAATGAGCTCTGTAAATGGACGTTTTTCATAAGATAATAACTCGATAAGTTTTGCGATGGTAACTAAAGAATCAGGTCCCATATGGAAATCAGGCCAGATATAGGTTCCCGAATTTTCACCTCCGATAAATGCACCCTTACCTTTCTTTTGGATTTCAATTGCTACCTTGATATCCCCAACTTGTGTACGCACTATTTTACAACCGAGTGGCTCAAGAGTCTTTTCTATTACATTTGACGAATTAATTGGGGTCATTACGTAAGGGGTTATTCCTTTTTTAGGAGGATTTATTTCTAATTCTTTTTTTGCTAAGAACGCAAGCATTCGTACAGGTTCAATAATCTCACCATTTGCGTCGATAAATATAACCCGATCTGCATCTCCATCAAGAGCCATCCCTAATTCAATATTTGGGGTGTTCTTGATTATATTTGATACAATATGCAGATTTTCAATTGATGGTTCACTTAGTCTACCTGGGAAATGACCGTCAGGTTGCGAATTTAAAGTCACATATTTACATCCCAAACGTTTCAATAGGAGTGGTGCAACTTCACATGATGAACCATTACCAGGATCAATAATAACTTGATGCATTCCATTATCTGGATTTGGCTTAATTCTTTTGAGAATCTCATCTATATGTAGTGTATTAATGTCATTTATGTGTGTAACCGTACCTACTTCATCCCAAGAGATTTTCCGGAATGCTTTCTTTTTATAAATATTTTCAACATCTAACTCTTGTTCAGGAGTAAATCCGAGCCCACTGGGATTCCATAGTTTAATACCTATATATTCAGGGGTATTATGGCTAGCAGTAATCATGATCCCGCAATCTCCATCCAAGAACTTCATGGAAAGACAGAGTGTGGGCGTAGTCACCATACCAAGAGTAAGAACTTTGCATCCTGCGGAAATAAGACCTGAATTCAAAGCTAACTCAATAGGAATTGCTGTTGTGCGAATATCCCGACCAATCACAACGGTTTTTCCTTCAATATATGAACCAATCGCTAACCCGAGTGTAAGAGCAGTAGATGGAGTAAATTGCTTTGTATCACTCCCGTATGGAGCGAATATTTTACGTATACCAGAAGTTCCGAACATTTTACCTTGACCATATAAATCTGTCATCACACAAAAATATGGGGGAATATTTCAAAAAAATGGTTTGAATACTTACTGAATAGTCAAGTACCAAAAATAGATTTATAAGGGCAAACAATCACTCTAATTTTATACATGGGCTGATTGGACAGCACTGGAGATACAACATGTCTGCAATTGAACAAAAAAGCAAGGAAGAACCAAAGAAGAAAAGTAAGGCAGGACAATTTATCGCTAAATGGGGTGGATTGTTCTTCTTAATAGTAATGATTACTGTTATTGTTGTATTAGCTGTGTTAAAAATAACATTTGGGCAATGGCTTGCAGATCTTGTGATTACGTTTTTTAATAATTATGGAAATTGGGGGATTTATCTTGGAGTTGCGATTATATCAGTGTTTGGTAATTTTACTGTGATATTTCCGGTGCCTTATGTTGTTGCACTGATTGTGATAGGAGCATTCGTTCCAGGTGTAAATCCTTTTCTTGTTGGACTGGCTGCTGGATTGGGTGCTAGTGTTGGAGAAGTTTCTGCATGGTTGATCGGTAGAGGGGGTCAAGAATTTATAAAATCCGAAAAAACAGAACGAATGAAGAGATATATTGAAAAAGGATGGGCTCCTGTGCTAATTTTCATTTTTGCAGCTACTCCGTTACCCGATGACGCATTTTTAATAGTTGTCGGGTATACTGGGTATAGTATATTAAAAACGCTATTTTGGTGCTTCTTAGGAAAGTTTGTACTATGCACATTTACTACTGCTATCCCGGTTTGGATTCAAAATTGGTGGCCTAATTTTGCAGCTACATTGTATCGTATCTTCGGTATTAATTATGAAGATGCAATTGCAGGACATGTGTCAGAAACACCCGCAACTTGGCAAGATCTACTACTTAGTACAAGCATCTGGATTGGTATTATTATTATTACATTTATCCTGATTTCCATCGATTGGGATAAAGTCTTCCATCGAGTTAAAAAAACACGCGATAGTCATCCCCATCGTTCTTTGAAGAAAGGTGTTGATTTCAAGCCACATGAGGGTGATGAGGAAATAAAAGTACCAAAAGATGCTCAATCTAACGAGAATGAATTAAAAGAGCAAACCGGATAAATTATTCTATTTTTAACCCATTTTTCGAATTCTCGAAATGCTGTTGAGTTATGTTTATATGATTCGATAAGGAGATTTTCTTATTATTATACTTGGCTGAATTATATGTTTCCAAAGACCAATAAAACAATTAATCAAATGCATTACAAATTTGGTTTGAAATTTCTCCAGAAGCAAATGGAAATCTCCTTAGATCGAGCGAAATGCGTCGGATGTGGTACTTGTGCAATTGTCTGTCCAAAAGACGCAATAATAAGTGGTCCCAAGACGAAGGGTAAAGATGAGCATTTACATTCAGTAATGGATGATAATATCGTCTTAGACGTATCAGATCCACAAAAATGTGTATACTGTGGAACATGCGTTTATTTCTGCCCATTTGATGCACTTAAAATGACTATAGATGGCCGCGTGGTTCCAAAAGAAGAAATAGATTTAGTAACCAGGGAAGTAGTTCCTAAGCTCGAAGGAAAAATGCAAATGATGAAGAATGCAAAAATTGAAGCACACGTTTATTTGAAGGGAACAGTCGAAGTTCTAAAAACAGAAAATGCTAATGAACGTGAGTTTCAACTGGAATACGTAAACAACTGTCCTGGGGAATGTCACAAGTGTATCGATATTTGTCCAAATAGTGCTTTAGAGCGCATGCCATATGAGGAAGCATTGAAAACTGGGATTACAATAAAAGTTGATGATAAAGCTTGCATTGCATGTGGATCCTGCGTAATGGCATGCCCTTCGGATAAAATCAAGATGAAAAGAACAAAAATTGAGACTTCTGGTCCGTATAGTGACATGTTTATGGAAACTATTTGCGAAAAATTAGGTGTTCCTCTTCCACCTAATCCCAAACTAAAATCCAAATAATCGATTTTTATCGGTTTTTTTTTATAAATCACACAAAAGTATTTATTTTTTGAATCTCTAACCAACTTAATTACGCATTCGCGTAACTGATCCGAACTATTTATCAGTACTACCAACGTTATCACACAAGAAATTCATGTTAATTTCTGAACTACTAAAAATATTACATAATCAATTTTGAGACAAATGGTGTCATTTAATTTTGCATTCGATGTCAATTGAAAGGATAAAAAAAGAAATAGTTGCAAGTTTACCAAGCAAGGTCAAAATAACGAAGATAGAGTACGAGGGTCCAGAAGTAGCAATATATACTAAGGACTCAAAGGTTCTCGTTGATGATGCAAACATATTGCGTGTTCTCGCAAAAAAGATGCGAATGAGGATCGTTATTCGTTCTGACGAAGAGGGACGCATGGAATTAGATCAAACCGTAGAATTCATCCAAAATCTCTTACCCGCTGAAGCTGAGGTTACTAAGATATTTTTTGATGAAACTCTTGGTGAGGTAACTATCGAAGGGAGAAAACCTGGCTTAATTATTGGAAAACAAGGAATTAATCTTAAGGAAATACGCAGTGAAACCTTGTGGAGACCTAAAGTGGTTAGAACTCCTCCAATTGCTAGTAAAACCGTTGAAACGATTCGAAACTTGTTAAAAAACGAAAGTAAAAAGCAAAAAGATATTTTACTTAAGATTGGTTCACGTATCCATCGTCCATTGCTATTAAAATCTCTTGGTATCCGAATGACTCCATTAGGCGGATCTCGAGAAGTCGGTCGATCTGCAGTACTCCTTCAGACAAATGAGAGTAGCGTGTTGTTGGATTGCGGGATGAATGTTGGAAATTCCCGTCATTTATATCCCTCCTTCAATACTCCTGGATTTGATATTGACAATTTGGATGCAGTGGTAATAAGTCATGCACATATGGATCATTCCGGATTGGCTCCTTTTCTATATAAATATGGTTATGAAGGGCCTATTTATTGCACAGCACCTACTCGTAATCTTATGACTATGTTACAATTAGATTATGTATCTTTATCCCAAAGAGAAGGAAGGATCGCATGTTATAGTAAATCCGATATTAAATCCGAAGTTCTTCACACCATACCTTTATCATGGGGTAAAGTGACCGACATCGCTCCCGATATCAAACTAACTCTCCATAACGCTGGACACATCCTTGGTTCTTCCTTATGCCATTTGCACTTTGGAAATGGTGACCATAATCTAGTTTACACCGGTGATTACAAATTTCAGAGAACTAAACTCTTAGAACCAGCATTATGTAGATTTCCGAGATTAGAGACTTTAATAACAGAAGCAACCTACGGCGGAGTGCAAGATATTATACCCTCACGCCATGAATCTGAGCGAAATCTGGCTAATATCATTAACACTACCGTTGAACAAGGCGGAAAAGTGCTCATTCCTGTTCTAGCTGTTGGAAGAGCGCAGGAGATCATGATTGTTCTTGAAGAATTAGTAAGTAGTGAAATAATTCCTAAGGTTCCTGTCTTTGTGGATGGGATGATCTCAGAAGCAACAGCAATCCACACAGCTCATCCTGAGTTTTTAAGTGTGGATTTACGCGAGAAAATCTTTCATCAAGGTAAAAATCCTTTCCTATCGGAAATATTCCAAACAGTAAATGGAGGAGATGATGAAAGAAGAGATATCGTAGAAGGAGACCCATGCATAATTATGGCGACTAGCGGTATGCTCTCAGGAGGACCTAGTGTACAGTATCTAAAATTGTTATCAGACAATGAAAAGAATACTCTGTTATTTGTCAGTTATCAAGTAGAAGGAACGTTAGGTCGTCGTATCCAGAAAGGATTTCGTGATATTCAGTTTGAAAACCGTCGTGGTCAATCTAATATGGTAAAAATGCAGATGACTGTGTATACATTATCAGGATTTTCTGGGCACAGTTCTCGGAGCCAAATTATTAGTTTTATACGAAAAGTAAAACCAAAACCTGATCGAATCATTACCAATCATGGTGAATCTTCTAAGTGCATATCATTGGCTTCAACGATTCATAAACGTTTGAAATCAGATACTCGCTCTCTTGTCAATGGAGAATCCATTGTATTGAAATAAATTTCATTGATTTTGATAGAGTGTATTTATTCTTTTTTTACTCACACTCATCCAAGACGATAAAGAAAAAGACCACAATTTTTTTAATCTAGGATTCCAACTACCACCTATCACCAATCAAGGCATTTTATGTGCCGTTTGATTAAATAATTGGTTAAGTGAGACTCTTGAGTGAAGCAGAGAAAAAGAAATTTCCGTTGGTTTCGATTATTCGCAAAGTCGTACAAGTTTTAGCATTCATACTAATTAACTACATGATATTCGAAACTATTTTCAATATCGACCTTTCAGTAATTACTGACCTTAGCTTACCTTATCCTTTCCTCCAAACTCCTCGTAGTTATTTATTTGATGGACAAGGCGGTGCCGGATTGATAGAAAATATATTGTATTCAATTGGGCATGGAACAATTCCATTTTTCCTTATTGGAATTTTAATGCTTATCTCTTTGCTTCTTGGCAGATTTACTTGTGGGTGGTTTTGTCCTGTCGGATTATTCCAAGATATTTTGTATCTTTTTCAGAAAAAAAGCCGACGAAGGAAAATGCCTATTAATGTCGATTTGGCAATGAAACAAGTGAAGAGGTGGATATTGGGAATATTGCTGGTGATTATGATCTTTTTCTTTGGTGTGTATAATATCAATCTCGTTCAGTATAATGATTGGAGGGAGTCGATCGGAACCTTTATTCAAAGACCTATAGCGGGTTTTTCATTGTCGGAATTTTTGTTCTACACTCTACCTCAAATGATTCAAACTGGCGTGGAAGAAGGTAGTTTTACTGCGATGTTTAGCAATGGATGGGCAGTTTTCTTGTTTATCTTTTTCCTCATAATTATTGCAGTCAGTGTGTTCTATCCCCGATTTTACTGCCGTACTCTTTGTGTTTACGGCGCTGCAACTTCAGTATTCTCTGAGTTCTCTGTATTGAAGTTTTCGCGAAATCCTGTAAAGTGTGTAGGTCGTAGAGAGTGCGGTATTTGTGAAACCGAATGCCCTAAGCAAATTCGAATATTGGATGAACCTTTTGAAGGATTCAGTGGAAAAGGTGAATGTAATCTATGCGGAAAATGTACCGAATCATGTCCTTATGATGCAATCAATCTGAATTTCAAATTTAAGGAATAAAATTCTTTCTCACTTATTTCATACGGTCTCTTCTTGCTTTATGGAGTTCTTTTAGTGTTTTTTGCAGAACTTCGAATCTTGTTTGGTTAATTGGGTAGAATGCAAAAATCATTGCACTTATACCGGTAGCTATTACAGGAACAATAGTAATCAAAGATCTCAAACCATTAAGCTCTTCAGGGCTTTGCAATATTTCACTTGAGTCAAAACCCGTCAAATATTTCACAATTATTAAAGATATTCCTGTAAATGCAATCGACAATCTTGCTACTAATGTTAATATTCCATTGTAAGATGCTTCACGCCTTTTTCCCGTGTGTATTTCATCATAATCGATAGCAGTACTAATAGCTGGCTCCGTCATTAGCATACCACAAGCACCAAAACCTGGAAATATTGAAATTACTATTAACTGGATAAAGTTTTGACCAAGGAAAATTAACCAGATTGTCGCTCCGAATGATAAAATTGCTAACATGAGTCCAAACTTGGGACCTTTTTTCGCATATATCCATCTCCAAAATGGAATAGCACCAAGTATACCTATTGCTACTCCCGCAGCTGCAAATCCGATCATAGATTCTTCTATCTCTAAAATAAATTTGGCATATAATGGGAGTACTGTCATGGTTAACCCAAAAACATAATCTACCAATGCATAAGTTAGTGTAATAATGACAAATGGAAGATTACTAAAGGTTGCTTTCAATGCAGGAAATATTCCTAGAGGTTCATCTATCTGGTATTCTTTCCGTTCTTGGGATCCTAACAGAGATAATAACATAGTGATCGGTATAAATGCACCAAGAATTAATCCCGCATAACCCCATCCTAAATTAGATGCAATTATAGGAGGAATTATTATCCCAATCATTGAGGAAAGAAATGCTAAAAGATCCTTAATGGCTACAACAGTCGCTCTTTCTTTTGCATCCTCGTACATTTCTGTATATAATGCAGACCAACCAGTCATCGCAAGTGTAAATCCTAAATCAAATAGGAATAGCATAATTAATCCATGGATAAAGATGAGTGTCGTAGATTCCCAAGGGACAATCCACAGGAGAATAAATCCAATCGTAAGGGGTATCGTACCTACAACTATATAGGGTATCCTTCTCCCCCAGCGAGTTTTTTTCTTATCCATCCAAATTCCAATAATCGGATCATTAATAGCATTCCAAATTGCATAGATGATTAAAATAAGTCCTGCTGATTCTAAGCTCAACCCAAGTTGTGTAGTGTAAAATAACACAAAAAAGCTCTGAATCATATTATAAGGGAGAGCAGATGGAATAGCACCTAATGAATATAAAATATACCCTCCAACAGAATGGACCTTTTTTTCCATAATTGAAGTACTTACTGAT
>JAEOTN010000102.1 GCA_016839865.1 Promethearchaeota archaeon
ACTGGTAATTTTATGGAAAAAATTAGTATTAATGGAATTGCCTGTAAAAAACACGGAGCAGTATGTCTAGAAACACAAAAAGTTCCAAACGCAATCAATATGGAAAAATACCGAGATTCAGTGATTTTAAAATCCGGTGAAACCTACACACATAGAACCAAACATACATTTACAGTTGAAAAATAAAGAAAAAAAGAGGATAACTCATTCCTCACTGACATATTCCAAAACAAGCTGATTATATTCTGCTTGACCCAATATACTGAAAGATGCACCACTATCTGCTCGTATAGTGAAAAAATCATCCCCGTCGCTGTGAGCATAAACTATCGCATTAACCATAGGGTAAGAAACGCCCGTTGGAATTTGTGAATACCAAAAACGTTCAATTCGCGTATCATTTCTATATAAACTGAAAGAATAGTAATTCCCAGCTGTTACTCCGTTTAAAATGCATTTTAGTGAGAATCGATACCAGCCAGCTTTTAACAACTGAATTTTTGTGTAGGTTTCTGTTAAATCGAAATATTCACTTCGATTAAATTCAATTGCTGTGAAAGTGAGATTAAACTCAGTTCCCGAACCAGTTACGTGATCCCAAATAGCAACAAGGTTGTCGAGAGTCCCATTAATCCCATCATCCCCCGGATCTCCTGGTGGACCTTGGACAGTACTGAAATTTATATACGAAAACGTTCCAATTCCCAATCCAGATGCTCCAATCAGCAAAGATATTACGGATAGAGCAACCATTCCTTTTCTATTCTTCATGATAAAAAACCTCTTTAATAATTGTAATACCATAAAGAAATTGAAGAATCGGATAGATAAGTCTTAGTGTTGCTCCATTTTCTGGATAGAAATTCTTTGCTAAAGTTATAGATTATTCGGGAAACCGAATCACAATCTTTGTTGAAAATTTTTCAAAGAAGAAAAACTTACTAATTTTTGATATTGGTATAAAAAAAGTAAACGATTTTTTTGGGAATTTGGTATATCTCTCCTAAGTTTTTCCCAACTTCTTCCGAGCATTCTTGTATAGGAGATCTAGTATCCAAAACCCTAATTTTGGGAAAAATCGCTTAAGGAACGAGAATAATACAACATCTCCTTTCATAATCGAAAATTTCTTCTTTAAAATTCCCTTAACGAAATAAGTTGCTACGGTCTTTGGATCTAATAATTTTGCACTTTCTGAAATGATGGCACATTCTTCAGGCTTTAATTTATTCTCTTCAGCTAAACCGGGAGTATCTGTATCTGCTGGATATAAAACGGATATTTTAATGTTGTAAGGAATTAGCTCATTTCGTAGACTTTCTGCTAAACCAACTAATGCAAATTTTGATCCTGCATAGGCGACATACCCCATCATCCCAATAACACCAACAATTGATGAGACAAATGCGATCTGACCTTTCTTTGCCTTCATCAAATACGGTAACACAATCAAAGTAGGAACCAGTTGACCATTATAATTTACATCAAGATTTTTCTTACAATCCTCAACAGTCAATTTTTCTACATATTGTGGAAAAGCATACCCAACCATATTCAATAAATATTCAGGAGTCCCGTTATCTTTTATATAATTATCCAATAAGGGTTTGAGCTTATCAAAATCTGTACAATCACAAGATATTACATCGATTTTCTGGTTATCGAATTTTTTTATTTTAAGACATTCATTCTTGGTTGCTTCAAGATCCTCCATTCCACGAGCAATTATACATATATTTGCACCCATTTTGGCAAATAATTTCGATGTTTCTTTTCCAATTCCTTTGGAACCACCACATATAATTACTAATTTATCCTTTAGTTTGGAGTTCTGAATTGCACGTTTGAGACTCATGAATATAACCTTATTTTTTTGGCTTTTTGAGAATTCTGTTTTTATAAGCTACTTTTTCTAAAATCTCTAATGCCTCATTAATGTCATTTTTGGTATGAGTCGCCATCAAACTAGTCCGAATGGCCGCGCTCGGCGTTGCAGGTGGAACGACTGGATTAACATAGACTCCAGCATCCAACAGATCGCGGTTAAAGTGGAACAACTTAATTATATCGCTCAGAATGATAGGTACAACAGGAGTTATTCCATCTAACGTTTGGAATCCAGCAGATTTTATACCCTTCCGTAATTGGTTTGTATTTTTCATCAGTTGGACACGTCGGTCATCCCCTTTCCGAAATAGTTCTACTGCTTTCAAAGCTGCAGCTGCAGCAGCTGGGGGAATAGACGCGCTAAAAATAAGAGAGCGTGCATGGTGAAACAGGTGGTCTATTAAATCTTGATTGCCTGCACAAAATCCACCGATTGAGGCAAAGCTCTTTGAAAACGTTCCCACGATGATATCAACTTTATCCAGCAGATTATAGTGACTGACCGATCCTCTTCCGCCATCCCCCAGATGACCAATTCCGTGTGCATCATCAATAATAACTCTAGCATCATAATCCTCTGCCAATTCCACGATTCGGTCAATCTGAGCCAAGTTTCCCTCCATAGAAAATACACCATCCGTTATAATCCATTTATTACGATATTTACCATACCTGCGAGCTTTTTTCAGACTTTTTTCGAGTGATTCCATGTCATCATGAGCGTATACCTTTGTTTTAGCGGCTGATAGCTTACACCCGTCTATAATGCTAGCATGATTTTTTTCATCACTTAAAATGAGGTCTCCTTTATCTGTTATTCCTGCAATAGTTCCAAGATTCGCCTGCATTCCTGTACTAAAACAAATAGCTCCATCTTTTTCCATGAATTGTGCAAGTTCTTCTTCTAGTTGTTTGTGCAAATCCAGGGTTCCGTTAAGGAAACGAGAGCCTGTACAGCCCGTACCATACTTTTCAATAGCATCTGTTGCAGCTTTTATCATTTCTGGATGGTCTGCTAATCCCATATAATTGTTTGAGCCTAAAACAATTGTCTCGATACCATTAAGCATCATACGAGGTCCGACTTTACTAGAGAATGGAACGAAATAAGGATAAATCCCCTCGGATTTTGTGTATCTTGCTAAATTTACCTTAGCTGAGGTCTGAAATTTTGTTTTTTCGGGTGGTACTGGGATATTCTCTGGTGTTTCTTGGGATATTTCTGTCATTGTGTGAGACCATCAATTATTTGATCAAATAACTGCTTATAGAATCAACAAAGTACCTTTAAAAACCATACGCCCTTAAAAACCATTTTTTCCATTTTTTCTGCAGTCTTACAGCAAATAATAGAAAAATCTTCATTATTTTCAGCGATTTTTGGTAGAAAATCCATATTTTTCACACATTAATACGGATACTAAAAAGATCTAATCTAAAATTTATGTAAATAGGAAGAAAATCAATTTATTGTGAATATAAAGAGAATCGAAGTGAAAATTAAAAAATGGACACAAAAAAGAAAAGATGAATTAATTTTCTCGAGAAATAAATCCACTCACTAATGCTAGTAATCCGCCTAATCCAACAATCCATGTTCCTAAATCAATTGTGCTATATGATCCCGGTAATAATAGAGCATTAAATGAAAAAGGTATGACCCCAGAGAATATTGCGCTCATCCCACCTCCGCCGATAGAATTATCTAGAAAAGTTATTGGATATGTCCAAACACCAAAAGCGCCTAATATTACGAAAACCATTACAGCAATTGGAAGGAGGGAACCAATTATTGCAAAAATTCTGCTTTTTATTCCAATCAGGATCAGTACAAATGAAAGCAGATATAAAATATATATAATTGAAAATACAACCCCTTCCCATCCACTACCTGATATTGCATCTAATACACCCACCGCACCCATAATTCCGTAATTATATAGAGCACCACTGGTGAATAATGAGAAGAAAAATGTTCCGATTAACGTAACAATACCACCCAATAAAGC
>JAEOTN010000103.1 GCA_016839865.1 Promethearchaeota archaeon
AAGAGGGTGATATAATCCGATTGGATTTAATAATAGAGAATAACAGCAGTATACCACTCTCAAATCTTAACTGTACGATACCATCAAATGTACAAGGATTAGAAAGGCTAGATAATTATACAGCACAATTCACTAACATACTTCCGAATGAAACCAAAATGTTTTCTACGGAGTTAAATAAGACGTATTGGGATTCCATTATATTTCCTGGTGTAGATTATTTTAACTCTAGTCAAATATATTCAATTCAGATTGCCCGGAAATGCCCTTTAATTTTGGGATATAAGGAATTTGAAATCCATAAATCCTTTTCAGATTATGATGGAATTTATAATTCTATTGTCACCGTTCAAATCAATATCACTAATACAGGCAATTTAGATGTTTACGATCTAACTGTTGTTGATTTTGCAGGATATCCTAAAGAAGGATTCTCACTCATTAATGGAACCCCGGATAGATTCATCACATCCTTAACACCAAATGAGACATTCATTTATTCTTATACATTGAAATTCACTAAACAAGGATCTTATGAAATCACCCCTGCGTCACTCAATTATGAGTACATTACACAACAGACCGAGTACAGTAATGCTTTTATTGTAAAAGTACGAAATTATTGGTTTGTAAATGCTCTTTATGTTATAATTCCAAGTATTATTGGAGGAGTAGCTACTGGGTTAATTTACTGGTCCAAAAAAAGGTATGATTTAGAAGCCGCAGAATTTTCGAGAAGAGAAGAGTTAATGTTTGGTCAAGATCTTCGTTCTGTATCATGGAATAAACGTACTCTTCAAGAAAATCTATATGAACTTAGCCATAATGACAATGGAAATCAAACTAAGGAGGATCGAAATAGTTGAAAACTAGGAGAAAAAATCGACAGTTTTTGATGATTCTGACCTTCAGTATTTTATTGATTACAAGTGTCATAAATACAAAATTAAATGATAATGCAATATTGGGTGACAATAGAATAGAAGACAATCCGTCCTCCCAAATGAATTACATCAAGGACCAATTACATCTAGATCCTTATGTATGGGACACATTGGGATATACGGGTAATTCTAATGCATCTATCGCCATTATCGGTTCGGGAATTGACTATACTCATTCCAAATTTGGTTTGGATTCATATGGAGATAAAGATTTCTCCAAAAAGATTATTGGATGGAAGGATTACGTAAATGTAACGAATAGCGATCCAATCGATCCTAACGGATTAAGTACATTTACCGCAGCTAGCGCGTACGGACAAAACGATTCCGATTCGAAAGTTCCATTAGATAGTGAGAATCGTACCACTATAACTCTTGGAAATAAATTCCTGCAAACAGAATTATTTCCTTCGAATCCGGGACCTGGATGGTTCAAGATCAAATTGGGATCTTTCTTCATAGATCAAGATAATGCAAATATCACTTTAAATGGAACATACACTGAATACAACGCAAATTTCATTCAAAATGCCAGTTTCCAGATACTGACAGATAGTACCATGTTAAACGAAACATCTGAAGACGCACATGGGTTATACAGGCAATTAACATATACAACTGGCTCTCAACCTGCAATTTATGACTTTTATTTTAGTTATTCTCTAGACTTTTCCAAACCTGTAAATTTCTCAGTTAATGCTATGATAAAAATACCTCTTGAAAGCAATTTTGACTATTCAGGAATTGCTCCCGACACTAAAATCATTGGGTTGAGGGTATTAGATAAAAATTTGGAAGGCAATGTTTCTTCACTTGTCTCTGCTTTAAATTGGACGAAAGATAACCGAGATGATTACCATATTGTGGGAGTTCAAATTGATTTAGGTCAATACAACTGGGATGTACCAACCATAGATTTATCAGAAGCTATCGAAAGTGTAATTGAGAGTGGTATTATGGTATTTATACCTTCAGGTGATAATCTCCAAATATCAGATTCACTCAATCCATTAGTAGTTAATGAATTACCAATAGTCGTGGGCTCTGTAAGTGATATTGGGAAATTGACCTATTATACATCCCTTGGACAAGAATTATCGTCAAATCATACGAAAATTGATATTTTAGCTCCCGGAGGAAGTTATCTTGCCGGACATCGAACAATCATTGCAGCAGATACAAATGAGAATGATGCGACTGCTTATTTAAACGATCAAAGTGTAAATGATTCAACTTCTTTGGTAAGTTCATCAATCAGTACAGGATTTGTGGCGGCGTCGTATAATCTCTTAATTGAGGCTATTGGGGGATACTCAGTATGGGAAACTATTCGAACGGCTGATCTAACATTAGCTTTGAAATCGCGATTACTTATGACAGCAAGTGAAGTGAACCAAGTAAGAGAAGACAATCCCGAAACAACTATTATTGACGAAAGTGAGTCCACATTCTCACCGATTTTAGATCGAGGAGGTAAGGATACAAGAGAAGGTTTTGGATTACTTAACATCCCTGCAGCATTGGAAAGTTTGTTATTTGAGATTAGCGATAATAGTCAAATAACCAATAGTCTAGTTTCGGTTCCTGCTAATAGCACAGGGGTCCACAGCTTTGCTCGAAGAATTCATTTGACTCAAAATGAATACTATAAATTCAATCTCACTTTTACAAATACTTCAGATCTTGATTTCTTCATATATGAGAATATATCTGATACTTCAGGAGATCCCACTATAATTCAAGAATCTACATCGAGTGGAAATACTAATGAATCGTTAGTTTTTGGATTAGAACAAGAATCTGGAGAGTACGTTGTCGTAGTAAAAGCAGTTAGTGGAGAATTGACGAATTTCACATTGAATGTAACTCATATGATTAATGTGAACGTACCAACACTCACAGATCACACGGTTAATGGGATACAAGGATTCAATGATACATTGGACACCTTCGAATTCATTATAAATTACACAGATTTGGATGATCTCCCTCCAATCACTATGGATCTTAATATAACAGGAATTCCATATTTGATACCATTTAGCCAAGTAACTTCAGATACAAATTACACTGATGGTTGCTTGTATTCATCTCAGTATCGTTTTTACGAGATAGGAGTATATGAATATCACATTATCGCATGGGATGGAGTGTCATTAGTTCGTTCTCCTGGAATTTCCAATTACTCTTTGGAAGTTGTAACCGTTCAAAATGCAATTTATAATAATTATACTTGGGAGTTTCCAACAATTGATAATTGGAATATGGATGGTGGATGGAACAATATTTCCCAAATAAATTCGATTGATACTCGTGCATTAAATACTACAACTTGGAATGCATTGTATTTCGGAGATGATAGTTCCATCTCATTAGGAGAATATTCATATGAATCACTATCAGAGCTCAGTATTTCCTCGGCTTATTCCCCACAAATCTGGATAAATGGAAGTTCAACTCCAGTTTTACAAGTCGGAACTCGTATTAGTATCAACCAAGGAGATTATTTCATGATAAATGCACGTTCAAATAGAACGGGATCATGGGAGACCCTTGACTCGTTCACCAATCTCGAAAGCGAATGGATAATGCTTGAGTACGATTTACATGGATTCGCAAATTCCTACGTTCAAATCCAATTCATGGTAATTTTGGATTTATTTAATGATATGGAGCAAAATAAAGGCGTTATACTGGCTGAGTTTAATCTACTGCAGCAACCTATAATAAATCTTCACTCAACCAGAATCTTCAATTCGACAGTCACACCAAGTTTTGGTCCAAAATATCAAGAATTTCAGTATTCGGCAATAGTAGGCGACCAAGATGGTGTTACTCCTGATCTCGTATATTTAGAAATCGACAACATAAATTATACCATGTTTAATATATTAGGAGTTTTCGATGGTTCATTTGTTCTTGATAACGAAACTCTTCAATCGGGAGGAATTACATATGCTTATGATATATTCCTAGCGACTGTCAGTAATTCCAGTTTTCGGATTCATGTAAGGGAAAATGGGGACTTTATATCCACAGAATTCTTCAATGGTCCCGAAATTAGCTCCCAAATCAATGCAACCTTTCCATATTATGGAATCCCAAGTAACATGAGTGTGTATGGTAATCCTCAACCCCAACCCAGCACAATTTGGGTGAGTTCCAGTAATTCATTCCACTATATTTCTCGCGACGCGGTATGGTATTCAGGAGAAAATTATTACATGGGATATGGGGAAAATTGGGATGTGTACATGGTAACATCATTAATTCATATACCACCATCTAATGAGGAAAATGACAGAGTATTTTTGTGGTTTGAACATCAATTAATATTCGATTCACCAATTCCTACATTATTTGACGATTATGCTCAGATTATGATCTCTTCTGATTTGGGAGATCATTGGTATGATCTAGATATTTATGAAGAAAATATTGATGGGTACCAATTACAAAAGATTGATTTATGGAACTATAAAGGGATGGATGTGCTTATCCGATTTGAGTTCCATTCAGATGATACCGGTTTTCTACCAACATCTGAAACAGGTTGGTATCTACGGAACATCATGGTAAATGTTGATGAATCTATCGACAATGAACCCCCTACAATACTATTCACTAATATCATTCCTAACATGGAAGTCAATGAAACTTTCACAATTGAAATAACCATTTTAGATCCATCCGGTGTTGATGATGAACTAGTTATTCTCTATATAAACACAGTTAGCATAGATGATGCGATTTCAGAAAATGGAGTGATTAGATATGAACTTGATACAACCCGTTTCCGAAATGGAAATACAACTGTTTCGGTCATAGCGTATGATCTAATGGGAAATCAACATATCGAAAGTACTTATATCTCAATTCAAAATGAACGCAATCAATTCACTTGGGTTTATGTTATTGTTGGAGTAGCTGTGGTGCTAATTGCAGGGATACTCTTTTTTTATTTCCAGCTGTTAAAACCAGCTAAAAGAAAACGTGAATTAGCCAAAGAAATGCTAACAGAAGAGGATAAACAGAAATTGCTTGAAAAACAAAGAGCACGCGAGTTAGAGGAATTACGAATCCGAGAGGAGGCTGAACTTGCCACATCTGAATCTGAAGCATTGAAACCTTATACTTATAAATGTAAACGCTGTTCAAAACAATTCCAAAATAAGGAGTACATATGGTCTATGATGTGTCCTGATTGTAATACTGATACTTTGGATTTAGAGTATCAATGTAAAATATGTGGTAAATTTTATTACTATGACCTTCCCGGAGAACATTTCTGTAAAGATTGTGATATTAAATTGCTAAAATAAAGGAGAAAAACTATGAATACATTTCAATTTGCTTGGAGAGACTTTAAAAAACAGAAACTAAAAAGCATTTTCGCAGTTTTAGGTGTAATGATAGCAATTTTTCTCCTCACAGCAATCGGTATGTTAATAGATTCTCTGTCGTATAGTTTTCTGGATGTTGCAACAGCCCAATCTGGAAGTTCGGATCTAACAATAACCAAATCCGTTTCTCCAGATTTATCGTTCGATCCTTATATGAACCATACCTTTATTGAAACTGCAGCAAATATTGATGAGATTGATCATTATTATCCCCGAATTCTGAATTTTATTGATATGGAAACCCAACAAACTATTGGAGACCCCAACCGTGTCATGTTTTATGGGTTAAATATCACGCTCGAACAAAATTCAGGTAAAATGGGTGATCTGGTATTATGTGATCCTATTACCTTAGCAGAAACCGAAGAAATTTATGAAGGACCCATACCCTCTGGTCGTGTCATCATATTAAAGAACACTGCAAAGATTCACAGTCTCTCTGTTGGGGATTGGATGGTTCTTACATATACTCAATACAGCGTTAACGTAACAATAGATGCTATCTGTGTACAGAAACTTCGTTTCAACGCAGCAGAATCAAATTTAGTGATTATGGACCTAGGGCATGCACAATCATTTTTAGATAAACCTAGAGAAGCAAACTACGTTATGGCAACATTTGCCAATCCAGGCAGAGTATATGATACTAGGAATCTTGATGCGACTACTACTCGAATTCGAAATATTGGTGAAGACATTCAACGGGCATTAGGATTTGAATATATAATTTCCGCACCAAAATTAGCTGAAGTTGAAAATTCTGAATTCATGACGACATTGATGAATACAATGCTCGTTTTTGTGACGATAATGGCATTGTTAATTAGCGGAATTTTGATCAACTCAATCCTTACCACTTCTATTGAAGAGAGGATCAGAGAATTTGGCATAATGCGTGTAGTTGGGGCTAAAAAAAGGGAAAACATGCAAATTGTCTTATATCAAGGGCTAATTATTGCATTATTTGGAACGGGAGCAGGACTTGCAATAGGAATCGGTTCAGTTCCATTCTGGCTCTGGCTAATCTCTTCTCTCACAGAAATTTGGTCAAAAGGAATCCCAATGATTTGGAATCCACAAACAATTATTCAAAGTGCAGTAATTGGAGTGGCTGTCACTGTTGGAATTTCGTTGCTGCCAGCTATAAAAGCAGGAAGGATCCAAATTACGAACGCCGTTGATCCCTATCGTCGAGATCAAGAGCAACAGTACAAAATCAAAAAAGAAGGTTCTTCAAATATCAAAATAATGGTATTGGGAATTGCCATTAGCACAGCAGGCCTATTAGTCTTTATATTTCTCCCTAGAATTATGCTTACAGAAGATCTGATGATTGTTATATCTATTTTCTTGACATTGTTATTGGCAATTTTGATTGGAATGGTGTTTGCCCTTGTCGGTATAGTCCCAGCTTTTGAATGGTTGGTCGCTAGAATATTTAAACCGTTTATTCGAAAGGTTTTTCCCATAGTTCAATTAGGATTAAAACGCAATCGCAGGAGAAATCAAGGCAATATCCTATTATTCTCCTTAAGCTTTTCATTCATATTCTTTTTCAGCACGTTTATTGCTATGCGTGCTCAAATGACTACAAATAGCTTGCAAAATACATACGGGTCGGATTTAGTTCTTATCAATCAAGGAGCGGAATCTACAGGAGATTATGTCGATTTTAATCTTTATGATCAAGTTTCTCAAACCATCGGTGTGAAAAATACTGCTCCTCTTATGTATAATACTATTGATCTCACCGAGATTTTATCAGTCCTAACAAAAGCATTGGAAGAAGGCATAGATCCCGAAGCAATTGGTGAGGCTTTTCAAAGAATTTTCACTATTAACAAAATTGAGACCTATATCGGCTCTATCACGTTTAATAAATACGTCGATTGCGGTTTGTTCGGAGTAGATCAAGACTATGTTGACATTTCTAATAGAGAATTCTTTAGTTGGGATAAAAGTTCAGGTTCCGACACAAGTAGCTTTGAAGATCTTTTCGATTCTTCACGAAATGATACAATAATAATCTCAAAAAATATTGCTGATTACATAGGGGTCACAGAAATTGGAGACCAAGTCAGGATGGTCTTCGCCGAGGAAGGAGAGGAATCTTGGGATGGGACTGCCAGAACAATGACCGTTGTAGGTATCTCTGCAGGAATGCCGGGTATATGGAATTTCGGTAGTTCATCAGCGGGTGTGTGGGGTGCAGGAGTTATGATGTCAATAGAAAATTATGTCAGCTACATCTATCCTGGTGAACCATTTAATCAAGCTACTCCTATAGATAAAATTCTCTTAAATTTAGAGGATACATCCGCAGAGAGTATCAATGATGCCAAAACCCTCATAACTGACCTTTATGGAACAAACTATGAGATATTAGTTGATGATAACGTATCAAAGATTAACCTGTTCACCCAAAATGATGAAGTTATTGATATCATTATGCAGGTATTGTTGATTCTAACCATCATAATCGCCTTATTCGGATTGATATCCACCATGTATTCTTCTCTGTTAGAACGAATGTTCGAAGTAGGATTACTTAGAGCAATGGGACTACATAAAAATGATGTAAGGAAGGTTTTCATATTTGAAAGTCTGACTATGATGTTATCTTCAGGTACGATGGGCACAGGAATCGGAACGTTTATTGCGTATCAAATGATTGCAAATGTTGCGATTTTGATGGAAACTCCAGTAATATTTGCTTTTTCATTGGGTGCCTTTTTTAGGACGTATTTAATCTCAATCGGAGTCTGTATCATAGGAGTTTTACTGATAACCCGGAAAGTTTCGCAGTGGAGTATCATGGAAATATTTCGAAAGACGTTTTAAGACGAGATTTCATCATCTTTTTTCTTTCTTTTATACTGTAGCAATATTACAGAACTGATTAGACCAAGTATAATATATATGTTATATCCAGGAATCTTTCTTTGTGGAGGATCAGGTAAATCAACTACAACTATTCCAGGTCTGGATATGACTGATTCGGTATTTTTCATAATTGTGGTCATAACATAGAAATATGTTCCTTCCTCTAAACCAAGTTCCGTGAAATTTGTTGAGGTTAAAGATTGATAGGGAGTACGGTTGGTAATATCAAGAATTGGGTGGATATCCTTGTATATGTTATATGATTGGGCTCCTTTCACTTCATCCCATTCGATCAAAAAAGATCCATTTGAACTTGGATTAGGTACTATTGGTTTGATGTTAGGTGGCTGAGGAAGATGATATGAATAAATTTTAAGAAAGAGATGATAGTAATACTCCCCGTAATATGTTCCACAAATAGAAACGCCACTATTTACTCCGAAAATTCCAAGACCATAATCATTACGTTCCTCATAACCCCAAGTTAGTATATCAAGTCTTATTCCAGAATATGTATATTTTAGGTAAAGAACATCGGTAAATTCTCCATTTTCCTCCGTTTCGTACCCACAAATATATGCATAATACTCGTTTGCCCAAATTGAATACCCAATATCATTTCTATCCCCTCCATAGCTTCTTGTCCATTCTCGGGTACCATTAGATGCATATTTCATAATGAGAACGTCAGTAACATCATTCTCAGCGTCCCATCTACTACCACATGTGTATAAACTAGTATTATAACCAAAAATTGAAGTACTGTATTCAACATTCACTGTCCCCCATGTCTTATTCCAGATCTGGTTTCCCTCTGAATCCCATTTGACAATAACAGAATCATTAAGTCCTGAACTGTAACTAGAAGTACTTCCACATGTGTAAATTTCAT
>JAEOTN010000104.1 GCA_016839865.1 Promethearchaeota archaeon
AAAAATTCATGAAATCGTTAAAAAAGTCCAATCTGAAATGCAAAATGAGCGATATTCTAATCAGCTGCGTATAATTCTTGAAAATATAATTGCTTCAACCAAGGAAACGGCGATTGAACAATGGAGACATCTTCAAAAACACCGACGCTAGAGCAATCACTTTTTGATGTTATAAAAAGGAAAATACAGATTCTAAGAGAATATAGTGCACAAATAGAGACAGATAGTGATTTCTTTGAATTTCTTAGCAATATGATTGAATCGACCGAATTGTGGGCTATCATCAATCAATCCTCTGAAGAAAGAGCGGTACGTGATGCAACTCTAATAATATGTAATCATATTCTATTTCGGTTAAACAACGAAATTACTTTCTATAAAATGCATAAAATAAGCAGATCTGAACCTAACTTTCGAAAATTACAATTGGTAGTAAAAAAAATTTGGCAGGACTTGAATTTAGAATTCAATCCAACTTGTTTCTTTAGTGAAGATTATTATTGTGTAATGCCTTATGGGTTATATTCGGAAATTGGTGTTCCTAGTCCAAATCGGTTTATCTCTATAGATAACACAGATCCGGTTTTATTTTGGCCTTTAGTTGTTCACGAAATTGCTCACTTTAAAATTTTACAGGATGTAGATAATGAGCTTATTCAGATCCTATCAGATTTTAGACTTCCAGAAACATTGATTGATAAGGCAGAAGAATCGATTTCAGATCTGATTGGGATACAATATTTCGGTGAAGCATACTTCTATGCATCTTTACTAAAATTATGGAATTTCAGGGATACTCCCGCCAATCCCTCTCATCCAAGTGAAAATTTTCGATTTTATTTAATGAAAGAGTGTTTACGTGAAAATGGAATAGAACCGAGTTTAAACTTAGGTGAATGGGCTCCATTTAGTTCACCTGAGAGTGAAAGTCTATTCCAGATTACAACGCAATTAATAGACTTTGCCAAAACTCTCTTTAAATCACCAGTTGAATGTCCATTATCTTTGTCAACAGCAGCTAAACATTTTGATTCAGATAATATTGACCTTCGTATTCCATTTCTTTTAGGATGGAAATCCTTTCTTATTGATGGTATTACGCTACCAAAAGTTGATGCAGAAATTTTTTCAAAATTAGAACGGTGGGGTCGAGAGCAGAACCCCGCTACTCAGCGCTGATGCAAGGTTATGAGCTAATCGTATTGGCACAGCTGTTGAAAGACTCCGACCTGGAGATCCCCAGTTTAAATAGGAAAGGTAGAATAAATCCTTAGCGATATTACGAAGGTCTAGAGAGCCTCTTGTGTTTATAGATTGAATCAAAATTGGTTGGGGAGTACCATGTTCATATTCATCTACTCCCGCACCACATAGTAGAATTTGATTTCTATCAAATTGGATATAATCCCCAGAGTAGGGTTTGAAGACCTTATTCTTACGCTGTCTAAAAATGCGATGAGGTATGTTCTTCTTTACTAAAACTATTGCACAATTCTTAACTTGAAAATTCTGGGTTGCGGCTTTGAAAGCAAGTAGCTCCTTTTCTGAAGAAAGATCTCCATCACGAATAAGAATCAATGATTTTGGTGAACTTTTTGAAGTAGCAAGTCGAACACAAGTACTAATCGCTGTCTCATCTAAGGTTTCGCCCAAGGTAACTTGTCCCGGTAAAACTTCTAAATTTCCGTTCTTATCAAAAACTATCGCCATTGCCCACGCTTCAGATTTTGTACGTCCAACATCGATAGCAACATAACGGTCATAATGCAGTAGTGTGTGAAGCAGCCAAGGAATACCACCAGATTTAGCAAAAAGACCCGCACAAATTGCAGATAAAATTCCATATTTCTTTTGAAATACTATTTTTCTTGCAGTTGCCTCAGTAAGACATTGAACTCCGGTACCATATTTATTGAACAGATTATTCAAGAATGAGTATTGATCTGAGTTATTTCGAATGATCGCAAGGACTGATGATCTCATCATTTTATCTTTATCTTGCTTTTTTACAAAAGCCTCTACCCCGGTTTCATCCGATTCAAGAAGGAGCGGTTCAGAAGGGGGTTGCCAACCAAATTTATTGATAAATGTTTTCTCTACTTCCTTCCACAGCTTTAGTGTTAATGTTTCATTTATAGAGAATAGTAGAATCCGATCAACTTCAGGTTGCTTATAAGGTCCCTGCTTTAGAGTGTCTATGATTTGCTCTGGAGGTATTGGTGTTTGGCCATGTTTCGTTTTCAAAAGAGGTTTATTAAAAGATGGTTTTCTTGTGGAAATGTGAAAATATTCACTGAATTTCAAATTCAACCCATTAAAGGGTAGAGAAGACAAAAAGTCCTTCCAGATTGTATGAATTCTATCCCATCGATTTCTTCCAGCACCATGAAGTTTAATTTCATTATTCTCGGTTATGTCTGGTTCAAAAAACGTGTATTGATTCTGAATAGCCTTTGGTACCTCCTCCAATGATAAATGCCTGTAGAGAAGTTCAGGTGCAAATCTGTATTCTCCTTTTACTAGCGCAGGTTGCGTTGCATCCAGATTTTGGACTAAATTATTTTCGGAATATCTCATTCGAAGATATTCATATACTGAACCTTGCCATTTCCCATCTTTCGAATTAAAGATTATTTCATTAATTGATCGAGGATCAAAATCATCAATTGAAACTGGTCTGTTTTGTAGAATATAATGGAACCATATCCCCTGAAATCGTCGGTTTTGACTCCTGTACCATTTTCGTTTTTGATCTAGTTCTTCTTTAAACCATTTTAAGTCTCGTCCCCGACGATTAATCTCTTCAAGAAAATTGGTGGATTTGATATAATGTGTCGTTGCATCCAGAGTAACATAAACTCTCCCAGTTGATAATATGTCAAATTGAGTATCAATACC
>JAEOTN010000105.1 GCA_016839865.1 Promethearchaeota archaeon
AAATAGGAAGCTATATATTGTCTTACCGTGAGATCTGTCTGCTGAAAAATGCAGCTAAGTGCTAAACAATGTTCAATTCGGAAAATTCGGAAAAATGAATTGAAAAATGCGATTCATGTTTTTATGAAGTCCTTTCGTCGAACAGAAGATCAATCTTTGTTTAATCTTACTGAAAAACATTGGATTAATTGGCACGAAAATAAACTAGCTGAATTTTATGGAGTATTTTATAATTCCAACTTGATCGGTATCTGCCTAGCATTCCCTTTCAAAAAAACAGCTTCTTTAGGATACATGTGTGTGGACTTTCAGTACCAAAGACAAGGGATCGGAAGCTTACTTCTTGAACATATCATAAATGACTTAGAAAAACGTGATATTTCATTAATAAGGTTATATGCAACCAAAATGGGTGAAAGTTTATATCGAAAATATGGTTTTAATGAACAATTTATAGGTTCCATATATGAATTCAATTTCCATGAGGAAATTCGTGTCCGACGTGTAAGGTCCTCTAGTAGAATTATGCCGTGGATGTATTCTCTGGATAAGCAAGTGTACGGAGATGATAGGACCAAATTGTTGCGGTTCCTTGTTAAAAATGCGAAATTAATCATAAAAAGTCGATCTGGTTTTGCATTTGTAAGGGGTGAAATTGTTGGACCGGTTATCGCAAAAAATATACCGGTTTTCATCGACCTGCTGAAATATGCTTACATTCTTGGGGCTAGAAAACTCTATTATTTAACACATGATAATCGTTCTTTGAAAGTAATTGAAGTGCTGCACTTGATCGAAAACACAGCGATGAGATGTAAACGAATGATTCGAGGAAATCAGATTGATGAGAATTTATCATACTTCTATGCAATGTATAATTTTGCTATTGGATAAAGGAAATCTGCAAATATGTTAACTTTATTTTGATATTCGTTCCAATTTTTAGCGAATTCATGCCATTCTGATCCCAGACATAATATTTTTATAGACGATTGACACAAATGATTGTGGTGGTTAAAATTCCGTTTAAGTTTTCTAAGAAATCTAAAACCGCTCTTTTCTTTTCAATCTTTCTAATTTCAATTTTCTTCTTTCGTAATCCAATTTCTAAATCAATCAATATCCCATTAGTTAGAAGTGGTGGTACCTACGTTCCATCAGGTTTAATTGGTTTATGGAATGGAAGTTTGATAGAAATTCCAAGCGGATGGGCTCTCTGTGATGGCAGTGTTGGAACTCCAAACACAACCGACAAATTTGTATATAATACTGATGGAGTAGAAGATCCCGGTAGCACAGGGGGATCTGACAGCCATAGTCATAACTACAATGCGATTCCAACTCATGATCATGGATTTACATCGACTGCAAGCCTTTCTCACACGCATCAATATGGACGTCCTACTCAAGGAGTAGGTGCATCTACTGGTGGAGTTGGTCCAATGATCCGGTATGGTTCAATGACTGGAACAAATACAGTCTCGCAATCTCATGGTCATAGTATAAGTTCTACGGGAACTGGTAGTTGCGAGACAGATGAGACTGAAGATATTCTCCCTCCATATTATTCTCTTGCATATATTAAGAAACTAAACAATGATCCCACAATCCCTATTGGTTTAATTGTTATGTGGTCTGGAGATATCGAGGATATTCCTTCTGGTTGGGAATATTGTAATGGTTCAAATGGTACTCCTGATCTCAGAGAGAAGTTTATATTAGGAGTTGAACTTGAAGATCCGGGTGACACAGGGGGAAGCGAAACACACACTCATGATTATTCCGATGTGTATTCCCACAGTCATGGTATGGAATCAAGAGGATATTCTCACAGTCATGGCGTGTATGCATATCCTGCTGGTGTAGCTCCTAATGTCTGGCCATTAACACCTGTAACTGTAGGTGCTGCTTCTATTCAGAACACTGGAGGACATGATCAAGCCCATTCTCATTCCATAAGTCTTGCAGGTCAGCCCACATGTACAACTCAAAGTTCTAGTCATGTTCCTCCATATAGTACAGTTGCATATATTATGAATACAGAAGTCACTATAGGTCTTCCAATGGGTGTAATTTCATATTGGAGTGCTGCTATTTCAAGTATTCCAATTGGTTGGGATCAGTGTGATGGAACAGATGGAACATTAGATTTAAGAAATCGCTTTGCCCGTGGCAGTTCTGTAGGTGAACCGATTGGGACACTAGGTGGTTCGGCAACCCATACTCATATCTATACTGACGTTCCTTCTCACACTCATTCTGTAGCAACAGGTACGATGTATCATTACCATCAGTTTTATTATGGTGGTTCTAGCTATGGAGCTTTGACTGGTAGTACAGGATTTGCACGACCAGGAGGATCGTCATATCCGACAACTTCCGCATCATTTAGTCATAGTCATGATGTGTATCCCGCTGGTACTTCCAATCCATCTACACTTGATGAGAATAACTTACCTCCATATATTGAGTTAACCTTGATTCAACAGTTGATACCTGTAACCTCAATTGCATGGGTTTCACCTGACATGGATGATACAATTCTCTTCGCAAGAACAGCTACAGTTCCTTTTGATTTTGAATATGCTTGGTCAGGACATGGAAACAATATCACTCTTTCGTTATCTAATGGAACTGACAGTTTCAATACCGGAAATGTGATGGGTTTGACGCAAGCGACAATTAATTATTTAGCTGGTGATATAACAGCCGTTTTTCATTTATGGCAAGATAATACTGAATTAACAAACGCTACAAGAAGTTTTACTTTCATTAACAACCGTGAACCTTCTGTATCATTGGAGGATCCGGACGACGGAGAGACCATTAGTGGGAATTATACAATTTCTTGGACAGGGGATGATCCAGATGGTGACACATTACATTACACTCTTTCATACAATGTCAATGACACAGCTTGGGTAGAATTGATCGGTGATACTACCTCAACAACTTTCGAATGGGATACAAAGGCACTGCCGAATTCTGAAGATGTTGTTCTTAAAGTTCAAGTAACCGATGGATACGGTGGAGAGAGTGTGTATGAAACTGGGGAATTCACAATATATAATGAAGGTCCTCCTAGAATCCCTGGATATAATGTAGCAATCTTAATCTCTCTTCTAATGATAGCGTCGATATTATTTGGTTTGAAAAACCGGAAAAAATAATCACTTTTTCTTTTTTTCTAAATACAATAACTTCTTCATTTAAGGATCAAAATGGGATATAATGACAATTGAGTTGTTAAAAAAAGACGCTAACAGTGTCCCCACGCTCAAAAAATTCCGGAAACGCAGCTTAAACTGGAAAAGTCTACGGCAGACTGTTCTTAAGATGATATTCAGTGTAAAAAATTTCGTAAAACCATCAACGCTCAGTATGGAATTTATGGAACGTATTATGCTAGCAGTAACATCTGTAAATGAATGTAGATACTGTTCATATTATCATACAAAAATTGCGTTAGAAAATAATTGTTCAGATGAGGAAATACGAGAAATACTCGGAGGTGATTTCAGCTGTGCTGATCAAAAGGAGCTTCCCGCTTTAGCTTTCGCTCAACATTTTGCAGAATCACACGAGAATCCCAGTAGAAAAGCACTAAAACAACTCATAAAGGTATATGGGATAGAAAAATCCAAAGCTATTATCACTGCATGCCGAATGATAACTCTTGGAAATTTATTTGGCAATACAATTGATGCATACATTCATCGATATAATGATGTAACTCCTGAAAATGGCTCCCAAGGATTAGAACGATTTATTTATTACTTGTCAGCAATTCCTGCATTAAAAATTGTCAATTCAATGAAAAGGAAGTCATAAATTTTGGTTCGTGAAATCTATCTATTACGATGAATTCAATATATCTGAAAATATTCGAATTTTTCTTTGCAGGTTATTGAAATCCGGTCGAAGTTAATTCAATAACTGACGGACGTAATACTACGCCCACGAAATGTTTCCATTTCTCTACACCTTGATTCTGTCTGTATTGATCCAGACAGTCCGGTCTACATTTTCTCATTATGTTAAGTGCTCCATTAATATCTGATTGGATTTTGTAGCCATTTTCTGATATAAACAATCCCCGTGTAATTCTACCTTTCCCATCCTTTTTTTGACACAGATAAGTTTTATGATGACATATTTCCTCGAAATCTAAAGCTGAACATTTGGAAGTGTGGGATTCATTTTGTCTGATTACTTCAATCCCATTCAGTTTTCCTTTGTACTCTAGCATTTTGACTATTTTTAAGAATGGAATATAAACAAAATTTTGGTTGTTTCTCCTTCCCAAATTCACTGATTGTTTCCATTTTTCGTTATAACCAAAAACAATAGTCCCAATATCTCTACTTTTGCAGTTCTCGATGATGAAATTAGTGATTGAATGAAATAAATACCTTATTTTGTTTTCTCGTTTTCTTGTTATAATTGCCATTTTTTTAGTGAATCTAAATGTTTTCCTCTTCAATTTAGATCTTTCATTTAGCAATTCTGATTTTGTTTTATTTTTGATTTCTCTAAGGAAATCTATTAAAAATTGATATTTACGAATGAGTTTCCGCTCTTTCGCTTCATATCCATTTTTAGCTTTTATTTTAGCAAGAATACTATTATAATCTGAAGTAAGGATATTACTGGATACAGAATCGAATTCCAAATTCATAATAGATGAGACTAGATTGTGTTTTGCTATTGACTTCCAGTTATTCTCATCAAAATTTTTACGTAATTTGGAAATCCGGCGATTGTAATAATTGTTGAGAGATTTGATGTATTTTATATTTATCAGAGATGGATTACATCCAGCAATATTGCTAGCTATTGCAATCCAATTCACCCCTAAATCTATCCCAACTATTCTCTTTTTGTCCCAATTTCCTTCTATTATCGATTTTTTGTACGTTACTTGTAATAGATAATAATCCTTTTTCGGCGTAATCATTACATTGTTTATTTCACGATATCTAATCTTCTTAGGGGGGATGTTGAAATTTTTTACTGGAAAATGTAAATATCCAAAATCTGAATGACATTTATACCATATTCCATGAGTATATCTCAGTAGGTACTCATTATTTCGATTCTCGGTTTTTCTGAGTGTGGTATGATGTCCGGAAATACGGATTTTAAATTGACCTTTAATTTCATCCTTGTTTTTTGGAAAACCTGGTTTACCGGTATATCTTTTAGGGTGTTTTGCATATATTGCTACTGTTTTGAGAAACTCAGACCAATGTTCCAATAGATCATCAATAATAAAACATCCTACCTGATAATTTAACTGCCTAAATTCTGGTTTGCTATTTACTAATTTTTTTAATTCTTTTGGTTTATATAATTTGAAATTTAGATTCGAATCCGTATTTCCATATTTACTCAAAAAATAGCGGTTTTTGATGATGTTGTTACATAAGTTCCATAGTGTTGCGCTATTATGGCATAATTCGAATAATGATTTGGTTGGTTTTAGTTCATATCTATCAGCTAAGATCAGGAAATCATTTTTTCTTTGCCTATTTGGGTTAACTCGTTGTGGTATTTCACTACATGAGTAAATTCTGCATTTTTTACCATTCACTAATCCAAATTCTACATTGACGATATTTTTCTTCTTGTAGACGTACATACGGTTAGAAATGACCTTTTTAGGTATCCCAGTTATTTCATGGATTTGAGATGTTGATAATGATCTGCCTAAAATCGTCTTAAAAATTTTATTATTGATAGATTGACGCTTAAGTTCTTTCTCTGATACTGGTTTTGTCATCTCTCCCACATCCAGCTTTAACCTAGTATGAGATTTAAAAATATACTGTGGGAAACAATAATGGACTAAAACTTATTTTTTAAGAAATCTATCTTTCATGAAATTTCATACTCTCTAGATATATGCCCATATGTCATCCAGATAGTACATTTCTCCCTTTCAAACGAAATTCATTTATGATAGATTCACCTTTTGAATTTTTATGTTTAAGAAGAACAAAACCTCCTTACAAGATTTGTTCCATGAGGACGCCGAAATAACTGCTAAAGCATTATATGAGTTAGCTGATGCCATCCACGCTTTTTGTATAGATGATTTTGATGCAATGAGGAAATATTCTGAGGAAACCATTACTTTGGAAAAACGACAAGATCGTTTGAATGAAGCTATCATTGCCCGAATGTTCGGAAAAGAGACCATGGTGTTTTCTCGACCCGACCGTATCTTTATAGTTAAGGAATTGGATAAAGTTGTAGATCGTGCTGAGTTTGCAGTTAGGAAAATGCTTCTTTTCCATCCAAAGCCTAATAAAGAAATTAATTTAATTCTGGATGAAATGGGTGGGTTAATTAAAAAAATCGGTGCTCTAGTTGAGCAAATGATAGTTAATGTATTCAAAGATTTTGATGCTGCAAAAACAACTATTGTTCAGATAACTGACTTACGACGTGAAGTTAGAAGGCTTAATTGGAGTGGTCTGGAAAAAATTTTTTCATCGGATTTGCCGCCCATGGAGTTTCGGTACTATGAAACAATTTTCATGCAAATAGCTAAAGTTGCAGACAAAGCTGAAGAATTCGCTGACAACATATTCGAATTAATTTGTAAATACACGCTTTAGTAGGTGGTTATATTGGCTCTAAACGCTTTTGTGTGGGTCCTTCTCGTCTTATCCATGTTTCTTGCATTTGGGATCGGTGCAAATGATGAAACTATGGCAACTGTAGTCGGATCGGGATCGTTAAAACTACGTGTCTCAGTGATCATCGGGGGTATTCTAGTAGTAATTGGCTGTATGTTCTTGAGTGGTAGCGTAGGAAAGACAATTGGTGCTAATTTAGTTGGTGAAACTGTAACTTTTGATAATCGAATGATGCTAGCTGTTCTATTAAGCACTACTGTTTGGTTAATAGTAGCATCTCAAACCGGAGCACCTATTAGTACGACTCATTCTGTTGTAGGGTCAATCTTTGGAATCGCAATTGTATGGTCGTTCTTTCCAGCACAATTTTTTTCAGATAGCTTAAACTGGGGTAAAATGTTAGAGATAGCACTTGGATGGGTAATATCTCCTGTATTAGGATTCTTTATGGCCTTATTATTCCAATGGCTTCTTGAGTTAATTATGCGGAAAACAAAAACTAATACAGGGCTATTACGGATAGAGAAGAATGAAAAAATCTTTATGTATATCTTAATGGCGAGTGTATTTTGGACACAACTAACGCGAGGTGGAAATGACAGTGCTAATGCAGTAGGCATCTTCTTCGGATTAGCTGAAACGTATACAGAATTAGAACCATTCTCCTATCTGTATCTTGCTGCTGCAGGAATAATGATTGCATTGGGTTTAATAGTAGTTGGGAGGAATGTAATAAAATCAGTAGGTGGTGGTTTGGTGAAGATGAGACCTAGTGATGGAGTTGTGGTTCAACTCTCCTCTGTGCTAGTATTGTTCCTTGCTACGTTGCTTGGTCTTCCTATCTCAGGTTCCCATGTATTAATTTTCGCAATTTTAGGTGCTGCATATGTAAAAGGAGAAAGACCTGATAAAAAGTCCTTTAGGAAAATGGTTGTTAGTTGGGTAATTACTTTCCCTGTTGCTGCATTGCTATCAGCGGTACTATATGCAATTTTCCTATTATTTTAATCCTTTTTTTGTAATTTAGTGTTTACTGCAATCATGATCGTGCTTGTGATCTCCACATCCGGCTGGCTGACCATCGGGGTGAGCAATATTTATTCCATCCTTAAGATCTCCATCAATAATTGTTTGAATGGTTGCATCTATATTTCCTGACGCTCCTAACACTACGCGAATACCATATTGTTCAAAGAATTGAATAGCTCGACCTCCCATTCCTCCTGATACAATGACATTAGTACCTTTATCATGCAGGAATTTTGGAACTTGACCAGGTCCGTGTGAAACTGCACCCGGATTAGTAAGAACTACTTTATTTACTACTTTTCCATCCTCGATATCAACGAATGTAAAAGATGGCGCTCGACCGAAGTGGACTGCAACATTATTTCCTTCAGTGGGAATTGCATATTTTGTTTTTGGCATTTTAGGTTACCTAATGTGTGAAGAAAAGTGGAGTGTTTTATAAAACCTATTATTTAAATCCACGAAAAAAACGAACTCAACTAAGAATTTCAATCAACGTGAAAATCGATACTATCTTGATGGAATCTACAAATTAAATTCAGTTTTTTCTTCGATCTTGTAGTAATCTCTGTAATTCATCATCAATTTCTTGCCGATCGGAAGCCTTCCCTTGTTTTACATAGAGATACCCGAAAATAACAGCACAGAACATAAATGACACCGATATGAAATAACCCCACGAGTAATAAATACCTGTAGCAGAACCATAAATTGAAGAAATCATGAAGAATACGAATACAAGAATAATACTACTATGGAAAAATAAACCAGCAAGAATTCTCCTCTGCAAGAATTTACTTCGAATAAAAGTGTAGATTTTGTAGCTATGAATTGCATAATAAAGAGACGCTGCAAGTACATAGAGGAAAACAAAAATGAATTTAATAGGGAAAATCACAGTTTCTTGACCATTAATGTCATATCTCGGAATTAGGAAAACAATGAGGAATAACACACCGGAACCGGTTCGGGCTAATAAACGATGGTTTTTTATTTTTGGAGGAAATAATTGCCATGCAACTTCCAATTGATAATATAGACTTAAGGCAATAAAACCCAATGAAATTGACCAATTCGTGAATATACCCCATTCTGTTTGATCTAACTCGTATGTTCCTTTCACAAATGTCACGACTTTTCCAACTATTGAGGCAGCAATCGATAGACCATAGAGGATAAAGAAATTTACCATACTTCCCTGTTGTCGCTTCTTACTCCTCTTATATCTATTTAGAAGCAAACCAACCAAAATACAACATGCAGCAAATATTACAGACTCCACAATAATTGCTGTAAGAATTCCTAATGATGGAAATTCAGGCTGAAGTATCATTTTTTTCTCATTTACCCTAGGAAATATATTTCCTAATTCACCTATGTATATTCTTTTAGTACTTGTGGGATATATTCCAGTAGATCTGAACTTTTTAATGGGGTTCTATTTTTAATGGTTCATTTATGATAGTTTTGGTAGTGTTCACCTAGTTTACCGTTAATATATGCCGCACAAAACGCTGCATTAAATGAATCGACGTTAATTGCTAGCAAAGATCCCAAAATTCCTGCTAAAATATCTCCAGTCCCTCCA
>JAEOTN010000106.1 GCA_016839865.1 Promethearchaeota archaeon
AAAATGCAATCCCATTAATCGCCAGTGAGAATGTTACATCAATCCAATGTAAGGAAGCATGTAATAGTGATTTAAGTCATAGATATGCAGAGGGATGGCCAGGCGAAAGAGTTTATGCAGGATGCGAATGGTTAGATCAAATTGAAGATATTGCTATTGATTTAGCAAAAAAGTATTTCCGAGTAAATTTTGCCGATGTTCGTCCTATTTCTGGAGTTGTAGCTAACCTAACTGCGTATACAGCTTATTCAAATCCAGGAGATATTATGTGTTGCATGCCGATACCAAGCGGGGGTCATATCTCGCATGGTCCAAAATATGGAAGAGTTTCGAAACGTTTGATAAATGGAACAGCAGGAGCAGTTCATGGATTAGATATTCACTATCTTAAATTCAATTGGGAAGAGATGAACATTGATGTGGAAAAATCTGCTGCAGTAATTCGGGAAGCGAAACCAAAACTGCTTCTTTTTGGAGGATCTGTATTTTTATTCCCCCATCCTGTGAAAGAATTAAGTGAAGTTGCTAGAGAAGTAGGAGCCAAGGTTATGTATGATGCGGCTCATGTGTTGGGATTAATCGGTTCCGGTTATTTCCAAGATCCATTGAGAGAAGGTGCAAACATCATGACTGGTAGCACCCATAAAACATTCCCAGGACCACAACATGGTATAGTATTATCCAATACTGAGGATTCAGAAGAAGTTGAGTTATTGAAGAAGTGTGCGTTTCCAGCAATGCTTTCCAATCACCATTTACACAATGTAGCAGGTTTAGCAGTGACTTTGGCTGAAATGATGGAATTCGGTAAGGATTACCATGCTCAAGTGATTAAAAATGCTAAGGCATTTGCTCAAGCATTATACGAACGAGGATTCAAAGTTCTATGTGAACACAAAGGATTCACAGAAAGCCATCAAGTTGTTGCGGATATCACCAATTTTGAGAAAACTATTGGTTTAGGAGGAGATATTGAGAAGGCTCTAGAAAAAGCAAACATCATCATCAATCGAAATTTATTACCTTGGGATATCACTCGGGATCATCGAAACTACATGAATCCAGGTGGAATTCGGTTAGGAGTATCAGAACTTACCCGTTTAGGAATGAAGGAAAAACATTTTGAAACAATTGCCGAACTGATGAAGAAAGTCGTAGTTGATCTGAAGAATCCGGAGGATATAAAAGCTGAAGTTTCCGAGTTTCGTAAAGAGTTCCAAGAAGTAAAGTACTGTTTCCCTGCGAAAACGAAAGCCTATGAATATATTTCCTTCAATTAACTCAATTTCTCTATTTTTATTTAAAAAGAAGGAGTAAAGGGTAGTATTGAATAATTTTTTTATTATTTTACAACGTAAACGATCTGACCTAAGGCTTGACCTGGTAATCCTGCTTTCTTAAAATGAGCAACGACTTGTCCATTTTTTCCATGTACTCGAGTCACCTTGCCTTTTAGGCTTTTACCTGATGGTGTATCCCAAGCTACGGTTCTCCCGATTAATGCAAATGCTGCATTTCGTGTTTCATAACCTGGAAATTTTAAAATTGCATGTTTAAGATGCTGTCTATGTCGACTTCGTCGGTAATTGACAAATACGCCCTCTAAGTCTGTTAGTGCTTTCTGTTTCATTGATTTCTACCTAGCAATAAAATATAACTGATCCAATAACCTCTTGGATTTTAATTTTGCGAATTTTGAAACTGCATACTAGATCTATTTCTGATTACTTTGGATTTTAATCTCCATGGAAAAAAATTATAAATAGATATTTCTCGAAGGTTCTGGCTTGGAAAGTTCTGCCATTTGCCCATGTTGCTGTTGCGTTTTCTGACTCAATTCCATAAGTTTTTCTCGGATTTTTTGGGCATCTTCTAGAAGCTTTTCTGTTTTTAGTTCTAATCCATAGATTTTATTTAACTCATGAATAATTGCACTTGCTCCATCTGGAGAAGGTACTTGTTGAACTACTGGTACTAATAACGCATAACAATTCAACTGGTTACTTAATCCTTCATTTAGCAACGCTGCTTCAGGTCCTAAAACTAATCCACGAGGTAAAATTTGCACTCCACTTTTGGTTTTTAGCCTATCTATTATTTCTTTTTCTGCTGCAACATAAACCGGTGGATTTTCTGGTGGGAATGTTCCTTGTGGACCAGTAAGACCTTGTATTGTACATACTTCAACAATCCCTATTTTTAAGGCCCAATTAGATAATAACCGAGCTAGGTCCTGATATGTTGATGATTTGTTAAAAGGAACCTCGCATTGAGCTACAACGAGATTTTTCTCAGAGGAATAGTAAAGACGAAAGGGATGTTTAAGGATACCATCATAAAAAATTGCAATAGGCGGTAGATCAACAGTGTTAACAAAACCAATTTGCTCCATTTTTAATTGGTCTATAAATTCAGATGCTACAATGTTTCCTACTAGACCAGCACCTAAGAAGCCTACGATGAAAGTCGGGTGTTTATCTTTGACGAGTTTTATTTTCTCTTTATTAAATACTAATTTGCAATCTTTTGCTGGGAGACAAGCCAGATTTTCTTCGTTCATTTCACTCATTTTTTTTCACACTCTAACAACATAGAAATATAATAACAATACCTATTTAGAAGTTAACTGACATAAGGAATAAGAGAAAAAAAATCTTAACGGATTGAACCAATGCAAAACCTTTGGGTATTTTCCTTCGAGTATGCAGGAATTATTAAAGTTGGTGGTCTAGGTGAGGTCCCCGCGAACCAAACGAAATGGTTAGCTGATCAGTACAACATAACCCTGTTTATCCCGACTCATGGAGTTCTTGCCAATTCTAAAATAAAACGAAGACTGCAAGTGAAGAAATTAGATTTTGAATTTAAAACACAGTTAAATGCTCTAAAAATGAATATGGGAGACACTAAGGAAGAAGTACACATTGCATATTATGAGGGCAAAATTAACGGAATTGATGTCATCCTTTTAGGAGGAATGAATGAATTTACCTCAAGATACCTAGATGATCCCATTGTATATAGCCCAGATTCGTTATCTGGCAAATTTGTTTTGTATTCACTGGGGATCAAAGGATATATCAGATATATTTTAAAAGAAAACCTCTCAAATGTTCCTACTATCATACATTGTCATGATCATCATGGGGTACCTGCACTGATGGCATGTAGACAAACTCTTTTATCCAACAGCAAGGATGTTGCAACCGTAATCACGATACATTTACTCTCTTGGCCTCGAAAGGATTTAGACTTTCTTAGGGCTTGTGGAGTTGAAGAGATCCCATTTGATATTTACATAGGAGAGGAGTATAAAGTATTTACATTATCGGATTTTTATCGATTTGTAAAAGGGTCCGAAACTCTTGAGCCAACATTAGAGAAAATTGGTGTGTTTTTCGCCGATTTGGTTACTAGCGTTAGTGAAGATTATGCTGTATCAAATGTCGTTGGGAATATTGGAGGAGGGTGGATCTATCATAAAACTGATTTCACTTGGAATGGTTGCGATTGGGATTTTTCCTTAATGCAAAAGAGTGTAGAGAAAGATTTTGGATTGCAATTAAAAGAATTAGATGAAAATTCTCCATTATCCAGAAGAACTCTTCGCAAATTTTTATTAACACAGGGATTTTCAACCATAACCGAGAATCCAAAAATTCCGTCCCAAAAAGTTGAACAATTTTTACACGATCATCTCACCTTTTTTCCCTATGTGACAGATAAGGAAGGAATTCCACGGGGAAGATTAGCTGATTTTTCAGAAGATGGTCCACTAATTATTACTACAGGAAGAGTATCCAAGCAGAAGGGAATTGATGTACTCATAGATGCGATACCACTTGTGCTTAAAAGTCATCCAGAAACCAAATTCGTTTTTTCTGTATTACCAACAGAATTTTCCATCTCAGATATTGAGGTTTTCTTAAATCGGGTAAAAATTTTCCCTAATAATGTCCGTTTGGTCTTTGGGAAAGTGTTTTCTCTTTTTTATTTAATGCATTTAGCCGCAGACATATATTGTGCACCATCTCGATGGGAACCGTTTGGAATAACGGCATTGGAAGCAATGGTTTCCAAAGATATCGTTGTTGCATCTCAAACGGGTGGATTACAGGAAATTATTTTGGATATTAGAGAAAAGAAAGAGAAGGGAACTGGTTTATTAGTACCAGCAGAAGATCCAGAAGCCTTAGCAACTGCGATTTCTGATCTAGTCTCTATCATAAAAATCGACGAAGTGCATAATCCCAAATCATCTATAAATGCTAAAAAGTTAAGTAAGTTAAAAAAACAAATCCAGAGTCCTAAGATACAAGAACTTGTTGATAAGAATCTAAATTTAGCTTCATTAATCCGCGAAAATGCTGCTGAACGAGTAGAAAAGGAATTTAGATGGAAAATTGTTACCCAAAAACTACCAGTGTTATACTCTCAAGCTTTAAGAAATCGAGGAAAAATCAGGTAATTCTGGAGATTTTTTTTTAGTACATATTGTGTTTCCTGAGAAAGATTCTTGATTGAGGTTGCTAGTTTCTTTAGAATGGTTAAATGCACATACAATAAAAGCTCGACAGGTATAATTAGATTGATGAAAATAATAAAGAATAGTATATACGATACATTTAGAAATTCTGAGGAACCTGGCAAATATAATGAAAAGGAGAATATATTAAAATGTGCCAGAATGGAAAATCCAATCCAAATAATGCTTTCGAATAAAACTACAAATATAAATATTTTATGTATTAGCTTCTGTGAATTCCGACTCAAATCAATTCTTATTAACGAGTTCTGCTCTTGAATTTCAATATTACTATTAGCGAATATAGAGTGCATACTGAAATAAAGGGAAAATATCGCAAGCAATCCTATTGGGATAATGTATAATACGAAATATATTTCGACTAACTGAGGATGAAACAATGACTCGATTCCCATTATGAGAATAATTAACAATTCAAATAATGCACAAATACTGAATTTGATCGAAATTTGATTTGTATCACCTAGACTAAAAAACCGCAATGTAATTTTGCCCAAAATAATTGGTGTTTTTAGAATATGCTCAATTTGTAGCCAGATAAATAGTAGATATTGAGATAATGGGATAATGAGTAACAAAAATGAATTCAAGTCCAGAATACAGATCCCAGTAAATAATCCCCAAAAAGTAATACTCATGAAGACAATGGCACCATATTTTTGGAAATATTCACGGAATATTGGCATGATTGCACTCCTTGTATATATGTAACCATATCTCATTAAAAAAATCCATGATTATGCCTAGTTAGGTAGTTTTAAATCGAAATACACTTTGTAGTAGTATGAACAAGAGGGATTGCATAACGTGGATTATGATGACATTTTTCCATATGAAGAATATAGGAAAGACCAAGAAAAAGTAATAAAAGGCATTAACGCTGCACTAGGATCCAAAAATCATTCACTTTTAATAGCACCAAACGGGACGGGGAAAACAATATGCAATTTAGCTGCCTCTCTTCCATTAGTGGTTGAAAAGGATTTAAAACTTGTTTATATATGCAGAACACATTCCCAAAGTGCTCGTGTGATAGAAGAAGTTAAGAAAATCAACGCACAGACGAATTGGGATTTTAAAGCAGTGTCATTACGTGGGAGAAAAGAAATGTGCATTCACAGAACTGTACAAAAAATCAAGGGTTCCCCAACCGATTCAATGAACATCTGCTCAGATCTGCGAAAAAACAAAAACTGTCGATATTTTAACAATCTAATGAAACTTAAGAGAGAAACCGGATTTTCATCTACAATTGGAGAAGCATGTATAGATGCTCAAGAATTGATTAAATTATGTGAGATAAAACAATTGTGCCCCTATTTTCTTGCACGATTTTTGATGCAAGAAGTACAAGTCATAGTATGTAATTATCAGTGGGTATTCAATCCAAATATACGGGATAATTTTTTAGCTGGAGCAAAATTGGAATTAGATCATACATTAATCATAATAGATGAATGCCACAATTTATCAGATTTCTTAGCCGAGATGGATTCTTCACGATTGACAATGTATGCATTAAATCAAGCTCGAAAAGAATTAACCGGAGTTAAAGCTCACATCGATTACATTCGTTTAATCGATGCGTGGATTAGCTTAATTGAACGTTTAGAATCCAAAGTAGGAAATGAAGAATTAAAATTGCCACCCACCGTTGTACTAAAGCGTTTAGCTAATGATATTCGTGTGGCTTCAATAGATGAATTAAATGATGCAATCATCGATTTAAAGGAATATGGAGAGGGATTACTTCATGAGAAAATATCTGCGGGATTGAATCCTATAGATTTTGTTGGAAATGTTGTCCAATTCATGGAAAAATTAGTAGCAATTGAGAAATTAAATAGTTATTTCTTTTGTATCACTCCTAAAACTCGAAAAACTGGAGATATTTCATATCAGCTTGAAATTGTTGCATTAGATCCTAGAAACATTTCAAAACCAATTTTTAATGAATGTTATGCAACATGCTCTTGCTCAGGAACTTTGATTGCAGAAAATTATTCAAAAATATTAGGATTGGAGGAACTCGATCGAAAAACCAATGTAATCGAGGTAACTAGTCCTTTTCCAAAAAACCATATCAAAGCGATTTTGGTTAATGATTTAAACACGAAATACAACAATCGGAATGATGAAACCTTTAGGAAAATAAATGATGTCATTGCTGATGTTATATTTAATACACCAAAAAATATTGGTATATTTTGTGCGTCCTACGGTATCCTAAGAAGCTTGTTGAAAAATGGTTTACTAGATCCTATCAGATTCTCCAGTAAGGAAGCATTCATCGAGGATTCGAATAATTCTGCTTCTGATAATGCTGAATTAATACGTCATTTCAAGAATGCATCAAAAAAACATGGAGGAGTGTTAGTAGGAGTTAGCGGGGGCCGAAATAGTGAAGGGGAGGATTTTCCAGGGGATTTTATGAACGCTGTTGTTGTAGTGGGTCTTCCATTTCATAGACCTACACCTAGAACTGATGCAAAAATAAAATATTACGACAAGAAATTTGGACCTCGCTCGGGATGGAACATCGCATACTTAGGACCTGCTATAAAACGAGCAAATCAAGCCGCTGGGAGACCAATTAGAAAACTAGAGGATAAAGGCGCAATTATTCTTATTGATGACCGTTTTAATCGATACAGAAGTCTGATGAGTAAATGGATTATGCAAGATCTAATAGTAGTACAAAATAATACAAAAAGAATTACAGAACAACTAGAAGCGTTTTTCTAAAGACTATACTTCAGATTCCAGTAAATACTTATCTTTTTTCTTAACATATACCATGTGATTACCCCAGGAACTACGACAATAATATGTGTTTCCATCTACTCTTTCGATTTTTATGGTATATGGGAGATTTCTCTGAATAGCAATCTCTTTGGCAATTTTGTTTACTTCTTCTTCATTACTCATAATAATAATCTCCGTAAGATAGTACCACTCAATTTACCGTAAATCAAAAATGTTACGGAATTGTTTAAAATAATGCGTTTAATGTCTCATTATTCAGTTCCAAGTAACCAATTTTTCCATTTTGTATTTTTAGTAAATTTTTGATATTACTTACTTTTTTCTTTTTTGCCAATTCAAGGATTTTCCCCATATCAGGAGATTCACTCATAATCGCGAACAATTTACTTTTTACCGCTTGATCTACTACTTTTTGGCCTAGAGGAGTTCGAATAAGGAGGATTGCATTGCCTTTTTCTTGACCCATGTCTGAATAGGAAATATCTGAAAACTCTCCAGCGTAATCAATACAATATTGACAACCAGTTGCACCCCCAGCAGCACACATTAATGCAATTTTTAGTGATTGGGATTTAATTCCAGAACGGAAATCTGAGTATTGCATTTTAGCAATTCCTTGAAAATGACAAGGATTTCCGATTAATCCAATTGATTGCAATCCTGATAAATATGCATCATTTACTCCCGTAATCAATGGTCCAGTAAAATCCAGATTCCTACTTGAGAAATCAGGTAATTTTTTTGTGTTTTTTATTAATTTAGGGGTGTTGTTGATAGGTTTTTTGCTTTGATTTTCAGGTATGATAAAAGAATCTACAGCTGAAATGGTGAATGCACTTTCAATTAATGCTTTTAAAATTGATTTTTTCGATGAAACAAGTATAGCTTTTTCATAATATCCCAAAAATTCATCTTTACGAGTTTTTCCAAACATTTTTTGTTCAAGCTGTGGGATATTTAGGGAAGTTCTTGGGCAACTGTTATAACATTGACCCACTACTTCATTACAGGCATCTAGGATTTTTGGTACTCCATCTTTTTGATATTCAATATGGGGACAAAAAGTCCCACAAGCTCCACAATGAGCACATAATCCTGCAAAAATGACTTCGGTTTCAAGATTGGGAGAGGCTTTTTCGATCTTCATAAATACCAGTTTAGAATTTTCATTTGTTAAAATATGATACCACTAAATCCCACTGGTTTAAAAAAACTAATCATGCTTTTTTACGGAAATTGGTTAACATCTAGGGCACGTAAATCCAAAAGAATTTTATATTTATCAACAACGCATAACTTGCTACAGCGAATATTAATCCAATAAAAATTGATAAGGGTAAACCTGGCAAAATTGCATTTTTACGTAATGCTCTAATCGTAATAAATGCTCCAATCAAAATACCCGTTGCAGTGAAAATAGTAACAATTATACTTCCTAACATTGTTAATTGGATACCGGGAAGAATGGGTGTATTAGTAGCAATTAGACATCCTGATGTAAGCATACTGTAAAACGCAATATCGCCAATTCCAATTTGTATTTCCGCTTGATCAAAATCCTCTTTGGTTAAATTTCTGACCGCATTGGATTCAACTTGCCCCATAATCTCCATTATTCCCTTAATTGGCCCTCTTTTCACGCTGATAAAATCCCAAATACTTACTCCAATTAAAAGAACAATAGTAGTCCACAATGGCATAGCTATACCCATGAATGCACCTATTAACGTTCCAATCGATATCACATAAATGTTGCGCGGAAATTTCGATAGCTTACCAGAGAAATATAGATAAGTTAGCACAAGGGAAATGATAACACAAAACCCCATATATAAATAATAAGCTAATGCGCTTGTTTGTAGAATCGGGACAATTAGAGAACCGAAGAATAAGAATAGAGTAAATGTTAGGAACATGAATGCAATAGTCATAATTATTTTCAACACATTCTGTCCCTTCTTCTTCACAAGAATGAATATAATAATGCTTGAAACAACAGCAAATGCAGTGTAGATTAAACCATTAATTAATCCTTGACCAGCGTTCTCCTCCGGGATAACCGTTTCGAAACCAACAATGGAAGACAGGTACCAAGCGATAACACCAGAAACAATGATTGCCCCTAGAAGCGGTAAAGTATGAAACTTCATTTGAATGCGATATACGGGTAGAAAACTTGATGGTTGTGCTGGGTCTAGATCTTCAGTAGGTAACGGTTCCTCATCAGAATCAACATTATCATCTTCAATACGTTCGTCAGGGAATGGTTCAGATTCATCGCCAGTCATTAGGCTAGCCATATATTTACTTGTTAAAAATTTGCTGGTTCATATGAAATTTAATTTCTCCGGGGTTAGGCTTCCTTCCGTGTATATATTCCCTGTAGTTCGATTAATTATTGTGATTTGGGCAGGTGCAAATAGCCCAGGATCGATTTTGTAGAAATCACCACCTACATCCTGCAAAGTTTCAAAAAACGGTTTTCCATAGGAAGGAGATGCATTTGAGGGTGCTTTTTTGAACTTAGTTATAAATTCAGATTCTTTACCGTCTGGGATGTCTAAGGTTAAAGTGACATTCCCTGTAAACATTATACAATCATTAGTTACTCCCATTGCTTTCATAGCATCATCTAGAACGGGAGCAATTGGACATGTTCCACAACCAGATACAATCCAACTCAAGTTAATTCCAAGTTCCATAAATTTATGTAAGGCAGTTTCAACTACACGTGACGCAATTTGAACAGATCCCGCCAAAGAGGTTGTAGGTGCAAATAGTATATGAACGTGGTTTTTTTGTACGCCACATTTATCAGCAACATATTGAACAACATTTTCATCGGGTTTTTGAGAGGTCTCCAAGAATATAACGGCAGATTGCCATTTTTCTGTAAAATTTAAGGAATCAAATATTTCTTTCTCTACACGTGCTAAAGCTCTTGCGGGACCCGAACCCATTGATTTAAAATAGGTTTTCTTCTCCCCATTTACCATCTTTTTAGCTTTTACAGTCCATCCAGCATATAGACTACCCATTAAAGCAATGTATGGAAATTGAGTAGCTATCTCGATTAGATCCAGATCGATCGAACCAGATTTAGTATTTAGTCTCGCTTTTACTGGAGCCAATTGTACAGAAGCAAGGTCTGCCATTAAGATTCTGCACAAATACAAACTGCCTTCTAAGTTTGCATTTGTGAAATCATAGAGTTTTGCTCCATTCGAAAGTTCTTCAACAGTAAATCCAAGGTAGTCTTGTTTACTAAGAATCTCGTTTAATAGATGCTCTGCATTTTTGTTGATGCTGAAATGGGAATTCATTCTTAGTAACACTTCATCTGGTTGGAATATAAGGCTAATTTTTAAGTTTTATAAGCCCTATAATAAGCTGTTACATTTTCGAGGGTTATTTTTATCGTAGTTTTTATTATTCCCTAATCAAGCTCTTTCATATGGGAGTGTACCTATATACATATACGGTTACAGTTATTGGAGAGCATAAATGGCAAGTACCAATTTCAATGAAAAATTATCTACACTGGTGAATCAAGCGGTTGACTACTTTCACGCAAAGTATGTAACACAATTTCGGCAACATTTGAAACATGTGAAATCAAATGAAGATTCTGGTATCTTCGGCAATGTACATATTTACTCACATATCGACACAGATGGATTATGTGCTGCAGCAATTTTGGCAAGTGCATTACGAAGGGAGGGAATTAGTTACCAAATCACCATTTTGAAACAACTTGATGAACATTACATGCCTGATATAAAAAAAACAATGGAACAGAATGATGAATTCGTTTTTTTCCTTGATTTTGGAAGTGGACAACTAAATCTTATCAGCGAATATATTGCTAATGATAAGTATATTATCCTCGATCATCATCAACCACTGATAGATGAAGATACCAATGAAATTGTAAAGATTTCAGGGATTTTTGTGAATCCTTATAGAGCTGATATAGATGGTAGTACTGAAATTTGTGGCTCTGGAATTACTTATCTATTTGCTAAATCATTACGTAAGGATAATGTAGATCTTGCGTATTTGGCAATCATTGGAGCAATAGGTGACCACCAATATACGGGAGAAGATCAATCTTTTATTGGGGAGAATCACGCAATTTTGGGTGATGCTTTAACATCAAAATTAGTTGTAGAAGAAATAGAACCAGCATTGCCTAGGAATGAGTCTTTACCACTTGGTTTGGCAAATTCTCTCCCAGTTAACTTATTTGATGGAGATACGCAACAATCTACACAATTCTTGAAGAAAAATGGAATCAAATACGAAAATGATTTGGGGCACCCACGATTTTGGCCGGATCTTTCAAGTACAGAAAAAACTAAACTAACATCCTCTTTA
>JAEOTN010000029.1 GCA_016839865.1 Promethearchaeota archaeon
GAAAGAAATTTTTTCCATGGGATTTCTCATGATTCGCCGTTTCAAGGAAGATCTGGTTGATTTGCTCGTAGCCTTCCTTCTTAGCAATCTTTGCATAGAGTGTGTAACGATTTCGGGCTTGACTTTCACCCAAATAAGCCTGTGCTAGTGCTTCAATTAAACTGTTCATTATAGATCACTACATCCTACTTTGTTTGTCTGAATAAAAAACTTCGTCCCCACTTTGAATGATACAACCAAAAAAAAGTGACTAGATTACAATTTTATTTTCACTAAGAATTTTCTCTCTTTTATTGTTCTCATCGGTTATCTCAATATCTTTTAGATGGATGGTTGTAGATTTAATCTTGTTTCCCCTCTTAAGCCGTCCAAACGACTCTTTTTTTGATCTTGAAAACAAATTAAAATCAAAATTGCTGAGTTTTTTTGCAGTATTGTTTCGAAACTCCATATGCCATTTAAATTCATCCAAATGGAGTAAAACCCCATCTAATAAGTTCTCTTTTTTCACATCAGTTGTGAAATAACTATCTCCTACTTTGATAGGGATAGGTCGTCCCCACTCCTGTAATTCATCTACAAGAATAAGTAAAAATCCTAATGGTCGTTTTTCAAATGATTGATCTGGAAGGACATCTTTGAAACTATGAAGGGCAATCGCTTGAGCAGCCAATACATATCCTCTGTATTCGTCATTATTTTGAATTTCTTCTGGAGTTCCTAATCCGTTCAAAAGGCATAGAGCGGATAGTACACCATGGTCATATTCAAACTGCTCTGCATAATCATATTCCGAGTGACCTTTCTGTTGGCTTATAAATGTCTTATATTGCGAAGGTTGCCGCATTTTCGGACCGACTCCAGTGCGAAACAATTGCCGAGCTTGGTCTGAAATACCTTGTTCTAATATTTGGAGATAATCCTCGAGCCTCCCCTTCCAAGATAAGCCTATTTGTAAGGGTTGAATTTCCAAATCTAATGTGGGATAACACTTCAACATTTGATTAAGCAAAGAAAAGTTCACAGCAGTAGTCATTTTTCCTAACGGGTACCCAATGTCGTGTAAAAGTCCAATTAACCACCATAATTTTTCTCGGATAAATGATTCGTCTAATTCAACCTTATCTGCAATGACTTTGCTGAGTTGACCATGCCCTAAATCTTGCGATAGCAAAAAATCTCCTAACACGGCTACTCGTAATGCATGCTCAGTGTGATCACGATAATATTTTTGAACACTGGTACTATATAGGAATGCTTCAAGGTCAGGTAAGGCCTTAATCAAATAAAGAAGACCAGTTTCTTCAATTCCCTTTTCTTTGGAAACATCATACAATGCTCGGGAGAGATTCTTTTTCTTACCTGTAATGAAGTCTAAATCGAATGGAATCTCATCTGTTGAAGAATTTTCTATACTCCGGTTTACAAAATTCTGTATTGATGTTCCAAAATTTGAAAACATTCCTCCCAAACCAAATTTAGATAATTCATCTTTTGCCTGCAGCAATTCACTTTCTATATCATCTAATGAGCCTACAAGTTCCTCCTTTGAAAAATCTTCTTTATGATCCTTAATCAGTGCCAATTGCTCAGGATTTATATTATCCAACGATTTTGAGATTGTATTCTTTAGACTCGATATCCAATCACTAAAACTGTTGCTTTGCTTAGAAATTCGATTTAAAATCCACTTATCATTGATATTGTATTCAGACATCTAGTTCAGATAAGAATGGATAGGATCCTCTATAAAATTGTATCAAGCATTAAATAAAAGTTATAAAAAGTCACGTTTGAACATATTCATGGTCTTTTCTCGACCAATTGTTGATTCTTGCATGTGACCTGGAAGTACTTGGAAGTCATCGGTGATTTTTTCGTGTCGCATGATTTTTCGAATGGAATTCATAAGGGTTGGATAATCTCCACCGGTGAAATCAGTTCTTCCTATAGATCCTGCAAATAGCGTATCTCCAGTAAATACCACTTTATTCTCAAAACTAACTAACATTATACCGCCTAGAGTATGACCGGGTGAGTCTAATACGTGCAATCTCTCTGATCCAACCTCTACTGTATCAGGTTCTTGAATATAGTTCGGTTCGTTATCTCCAATCATCTTGTGTTCCTTTGGGTGATACATAACAGGTATATCGAAATGCTCCTGAACAGTCTTCGTTCCTTCTGTGTGATCGGGATGCCCATGAGTCA
>JAEOTN010000107.1 GCA_016839865.1 Promethearchaeota archaeon
CATGAAACTCATCACAGTTCACATCCCAGAAGCTTATCTTACGGCAATTAACCAGTTAATAGCAGCGGATGCATATCCTAATCGCAGTGAAGCAATCCGAGTAGCAATTCGAGATTTACTCAAAAACGAGCTTGGAGGGTTTATTCAATTTCAACAGAATAAAACTACTCGAGTACCAAACTTGATGGAAGAAGAGTAAAAACCTAGCTTATCACCCTATTTTTCATAAAAAAATAATAAAGAGAAAAAAATCTCTTTTCAGTTATTACCAATGACCTTGTGCTATCATAGCTTTAGCCACTTTCATAAATCCGCCGATATTTGCACCCATAACATAATTCTCAGGTTCACCGAACTTTTTAGAATAGTCATAGGCAGTTTTATGGATGTTTACCATAATTTCATGTAATCGCGAATCCACTTCTTCACGGCTCCATTGCATAAAAGTAGCATTCTGAGCCATTTCTAATCCAGATGTAGAAACTCCACCAGCATTAGCAGCTTTTCCTGGAGCAAACGCAACCTTGTTTTCCAAAAAGAGATCCGTTGCTTCCAAGGTTGTAGGCATGTTTGCACCTTCACAAACTGCAATTACACCGTTGTCTATTAGGTTTTGTGCATCTTGCTTGTCAATTTCATTTTGAGTTGCACTTGGAAATGCAATATCACACTTAATATTCCAAGGGCGTTTGTTTGGGTAATATTCGACATTAAATTCGTCTGCATATTCTTTAATACGTCCTCTACGCATTTGTTTTAATTCCAAGAAGAAATCGAATTTTTTACCAGTAATACCGTCAGGATCGTAAATGGATCCGCTCGAATCAGAAAGAGTAACAGGTTTACCGCCTAGTTGGTTAATCTTTTCAACTGTATATTGAGCTACATTACCTGAACCTGATACACAGCATATTTTATCTTTTAGGTCGGTTTTTCTTACTTTGAGCATTTGTTCAGCAAAATACACAGATCCATATCCCGTTGCTTCTGGTCGTATTCGGCTACCACCATATTCTAGAGCCTTTCCTGTTAAGACACCTTCAAAACTTTGGGTAATTCTCTTGAATTGGCCAAATAAGTATCCAATTTCTCGACTACCTACTCCAATATCTCCGGCTGGAACATCCATACTTGCTCCGATGTGCCGATATAGTTCGGTCATAAAGGATTGGCAGAATCTCATGACTTCATTATTGGATTTTCCTTTTGGATCAAAATCGGATCCACCTTTGCCTCCTCCCATAGGGAGACCAGTTAAGGAATTTTTGAAAATTTGCTCAAAACCTAGAAATTTGATTATTCCAAGGTATACGCTTGGATGGAATCGCAAACCCCCTTTATAAGGACCGATCGCACTATTAAACTGGACACGGAATCCTCGGTTCACCTGGATTTTGCCGTTGTCATCTACCCACGGAACTCGAAAGATAACTTGTCGTTCTGGTTCGACTAAGCGTTCTAATACAGTATGTTCTTGAAAGATCTTCTTTTTCTCAATAACGGGTCGAAGACTTTCCAAAACTTCTTTTACTGCTTGATGGAATTCAGGTTGTGAGCGATTTTTATTCACAACATTATCATAGACTTGACTAATATAATCTGACATTATTGAACCCTGATATATTTGGTAATTTTTTGTTGGAACTATAGGAATATAAATGTTTGAATTGAATCTTACAAAAATTTGAGAGTTTCCCACAGAAAACCCACAAATACAGGATTTATTTGTAGTAACAGACACCTTCTTGTGTGAAACTATTCATATGTATTTTGATTTTCCGTTTGGAACCCATTTGATTTTTGTCGATTACTTTAATTGCATGTTCCCATTTCTTTGCATTGGGTAAAATTTGGCTTAGAATATTGGGTGCGGAATTGAAAAATTCATAATCTATCAGATTCGCTTCATCATCGATTTTTTGAATAGCGAAATACAAGACCTGCAACTCTACAATATTATTAAAAAAATGAGTTCCCAGAGAAATATCTGGCACTAATCCTGTATGCATTTCTGCAATTTCTCCGATAACTGATACACCATTGATTTCTGCGAAGTTTACAGGAATTCCTAAACTAGGAGATGAAGTGCCCCACCTTCCAGGTCCAAGAAGCATCACATGAGTGTTTTCTTTTGGAATATTACGGTTTATTTTACCAATTAATCGTGCAATCTCGTACTTATCACTTATATTTAGTTTTCCGTAAACTTGAGGGGCAATGAATATTATATAATCAATATTTACCGCTAAGCTTGCACCTAAAACAGGTCCCGAAGTTTTAAAGATTATATTATTTTCAGGTATATCTTTCTTTGGTGGATCTATATCCAGTATCTCTTGTTCGACGTGGAAAGGTCTACACTGCAGTAAATTAATGAAATATTTATCTTTATCAACAAAATTTACCGTAAACTCCACATCTACAGGGGTTTGATACGCATCTTCCAAAATACTAAGCATTTCTCTCATATCATTTGGAAAATTGGTTTTAAGCAATTCCGTAAAAGTGAGAACCCAAGGGAATGGTTTTTTCTTCTCATCCAATTCAAAATAATAATCTTCTACCAGTGGGTCTTTTTCGGCATATAATTCAATAGGAAACACATCTAAATCTATGTTCTCTCGTTCAAAATGAACGGTTTTATATTTATCATCCTTTAAATCAACAACATCAATCATTTTTTGGGAGTTTGATCGGATTTGATCAAATCCATATTCTGGACGCAATTCAGGTCGATTTAAAGCGGTAATTCTGGTATAATCATCTCCAGTTCGGTCAACAGCTCTTGTACCCAAACCCATAACAATCCGTAATACACCG
>JAEOTN010000108.1 GCA_016839865.1 Promethearchaeota archaeon
ATCTGTGTTGTCATTACTATCATTGGTGTCATTCCTTTTTAATTGTTTTAATTATTCATTTTGTTTTGCTAACAGAACATATAAAGCAAGGTAGATGCTCGTCCCCAAGGCTATCATCACAAAAATTTATAATAATTGCTGTGTTTCCATTTACATGGGAAAGAATAATTTTTCGAACGATACTTACCATTTCCGTAAAAAAGTAGATTCAGTGAATGGTTACGCATTAACATTCGATGATATAATCTGTCTTCCGGGTTTTACTAATTTTGATCCTAAAGATGTAAAAATCGAAACCAATATTGGTTCATTTTCTTTTAAAACGCCGATCTTTTCAGCCGCAATGGATACTGTCACGGAGACAGAAATGGCGATTCAAATGGCTCTACTTGGGGGATTAGGTGTTTTACACCGAAATTGCCCTTATGATAAGCAATTACAAATGGTTAAAAAAGTCAAAAGAGCTCGCTCTTTTATTGTTAGAGAAGTAGCAACAGTTAAACCTAAGGATTCAGGAACAATCGTTAAACAAAAAATGGATCAATTTGGAGTTAGCGGTCTTGTAGTTCTCGATGATCAAGATAAGGTGATTGGGATTGTCACAGCACGTGATTTGCCTTATGATCAGACGAAAGAATACTTAGTAGAGGACTTAATGACAAAAAATCCGATCTGTGCAAATGAGGATATTTCACGAGAGGAAGCTACTCAAAAATTATATGAAATCCGTAAAGAAAAATTACCTTTAGTTAATTCTCAAAATGAATTGGTAGGATTAATTACTCGAAAGGATTTACGTCCAGAATTTCCATATGCTTCCAAGGATAAAGATGGGAGATTATTGTGTGGATTAGGTATTTCTCCTACACTTCCTAGTAACGCAGAAGATTTAAAAACCTTTAAAAAAATAGATGAACTTTGCGACATATTCTTCACAGACGTTGCTGATGTGTATAAAGTAAATGACTTATCTGGAATCAAAGAAATTATGGAAAAAACTAATACTCCAATAGTTTTGGGGAACATTGGTACTTTTGAAGCAGCTGAACAAATTTTAACAAAGTACGATTTTCCTGACGATAAATTAATTGGTCTTAAGGTGGGAATGGGATCTGGGAGTATATGTATAACGACCATTCAAACAGGAATTGGAGCTCCAACTTTATTTGCCACTGCTGAAGTTGCAGATGCAATAAAAATGTATAATCCAAAGATCGCACTCGTTGCTGATGGTGGACTTAAGAATTCAGGAGATTTAACTAAAGCATTTGCTGCTGGTGCTGATGTAACAATGTCAGGACATTTCTTCGCTGGATGCACTGAATCTCCAGGATATATTGATACGATTGGAGGACGAAAAGTAAAAGTATACCGTGGGATGGGATCTAAAGAAGCACGTTCTACAGGGACTTACGCATTTGATCGCTATTCAAATGTAAAAAAACTGGCAGAAGGGGTTTCAGACCACGTACCATTTGTAGGTTCCGTAAATGGAGTATTGGAGCAAATTTGTGAGGGATTAAAAAATGGGTTAGTTTATGGTGGCGCTAAAACCATCCAAGAAGCAAAGAAAATCCAAATTCGCAAAATAACTCACGCTGGAAAAATCGAGTCAAGAGCACATGATCTCCTTTCTCGCAATTAGAACCATTTTATATAGATCTGAAACATAAGAATAAAAAGGGTAAACAACCCATAAAACAGTATAATATCGTGTTGATACATCATGCAGAGGGAAATTACTTCAGAAGAGAAAAAGAAGATTCATGTAGTCTGTCCAATATGTAATTCTGATGACTATATCTTCATACCAGCTATGGCAATTGCCGGGGCTGGAAAGGGATTAACATCGATTTTTTGCCCAGTAGATACTATATGTGACCATTCATTTCAGATTTTCGTTGATAATAATGGTATTGTTAGAGGTTATGAGACGTCCGACTATGAATTAACATTTGCACCTGTCGAACAACCCATGGAAGAAAAAGTCGTAATAGGTGATAAAGGAATAATTCAAATCATCAAGACAATCTTCGGTGATGAAATCTTTTTTAAAAGCTTACGCAGCGCTTTCAACAATAACGAAGTATATTGTATTACAGAGCAGGAGTATTTGCACGACAATTTGCGATCATTCTTCCAAAAATTATTTGGAATATATTGTCCAGAAATCGTTTTATGTACTATGAGAGAATACAATCGAACTGTACGGAAGACTGTCTATAGCTCAAAACACAAATTGGCATTTTTATTCAATGCTGATCTCACTGCAATAATCAAGCAACCAGAGCACTTTAAAGATCGATTTAGGATTGATAAATTTGGGCTGGAATCTTCACTTCTTGAAATGGTAGATTTTGACAAACAGAGCGATGAGGAAATCATTCAAGTTCTGCATAACACCATTGTTAGTATCATTGAACTTGGTCTATTGCTGAAAAATGATGTCGAGAGTAAAGTAATAGATAATAGAAGAGAACTGGAAAGACGTCTTCAAAAAGAAAGCGGAAAGAAAATACATTTTGACTATCAATCGTTGAATAGTATACTGATGCATCGGTATGAGCTCGATGTAGAACGAGTATTCTTAAAAGTAAATGAAAAAATGGATAAATTGAAAACTCTTTTCTAATTCCTATTTTTAAATTCCAATACCAATAGTATTTCCAATCCCTGCTACAATAACGGAATCTCCTTCTTTTACCCGTTTTCGAATAGTATCTTTAACAATATCTACTATTTTGGGTACAGATTTCACAATAGGATTTTTCATTGTCGTGATCGCATCTTGAAGAGATTGCCGGCAGATAATTGCGTCAATTGGAATATGTTCATGTGTTGAAGATGCTTCAATTTTATATTTCTCGACACCAATTCCCCCGATTGCAGCTCCCACACCAATGACCACAGATCCGGTTTTATCACCTTCCATCTTTAATCCAGCATCTATCATAATAACCAGTTTTATAAGATTTGTTTCAGATTCAATGATTTTCTTTATTGCTTCACCGGGTTTTCCCACTGTACCACCTGGACCTTTAGCACGAATGATGTGTACTTTTCGTCCCTCAAAATTTGCTTCTTGGGAGATAGTTTCATAAGCAATATCATTGTATGGAGTTGAATCTGATTGTGTGATATCTCTTACCAAACTTGCTGTAACCATAGGTCCTAAAGAATCTCCAATGGGAGACCCTTCTTCGAATGCACTCGCTGCAGCAACATAAGCTTTAGCCATGGATTTAATAATTGATAGTTGCATTTCCACTTGCATTAAGAGAATATAGGATTTGGTTTTCTTTCCAAGTATAAGATAATGTCGTACAATTCGGTATATTTGGTTTACCGCCATTGCTGCTTCTAATAAATTTTCTAGGTTGTGTAATTGGGTGGTATTAGCACGAATTGCTATTGATTTTACTTCCTCCATCCAACGATCTTCACGCACGTCCATGACGTGTTCTATTTTTGGTACAATTCCAGCAGGATCTAAGCCAGTAGGAGTAATTGCTACATAACTCAGAAACACCTCCAACTTACGTTCGAGATCTTTAATTGTTAGGTTTTTATCACCATATTGTTTTAGTTTCTTAATAACAGTAGCTCGCGTTTCCGAGTCCCATTTCTTCATTTCATCCAAAACGGTTGATATCGTTCTCGCAGATCTATAAGCTTGGAGTTTCTGACCGTAGAACATACTAATAAAGATAAGAACGAACCACAAAATGTTAAAGATGTACGTCCACCAAGGAGTACCAGTTTCTTGTAAAATCATAATAATCAGTTTATAGGTAAATTAGTTGGAAAATCAGTCTTCTACGCTTAGATAAAAACTATGGTAAAAAAAAGTTTGTCATTTTATCAATTATGCATTAAGTGCAACAACCTTAAGTGTAATCAACTTTTATCTACATTGTTAAACCATGATTGATGAAGAAGAGGAAGACATCGAAAAAATCCTAAAACGAAAAATTTCCTGGAAAAAGGTGTTAAAAGGTATTTTAGGATTTATTTTACTGGGTGGCGCGTTTATTCTGTTTCAGTTTTCTCAAGCTTCAGGTAGTATCAATCCTACCTATCTTATTCTTGCAATTTTCTTATTGTGTATGGCATCTAGTGTATTAGTACAGGTTCCAAAAAAGAAACAGGAAGTACGCCATACAATTTCGGTTCTTCAATGTCAAAAATGCGGATTTGAACGTGTTCAT
>JAEOTN010000109.1 GCA_016839865.1 Promethearchaeota archaeon
TGGAATTATTACTGGAACCTAATGATAATCTTGCTGCAAAGACATATCAGAAAGCAATATTTGACCAGAAAATCCCAGCTACCTCATTTGAATCCACAGATATTCAGAACGAATACAAGAGATTGGTAGCAAAAGGAGTTCAATTTTTTATGAAGCCAACTGATTTTCCTGGCACAATTTTAGCGATTTTTGATGACACTTGTGGAAATTTGATCCAAATCCATCAAAATGAAAATTAAAAGATTAGAAATTAGAAATGAGCGAAATGAAGACAAATTATTACACAAAACACCTTTCAGCTTATAGATTAAAAAAATGCTATGAAATTGGATCTCCAAGAATCAAGCGATATTTACAGGCAGAGCTCCAATTTACACTCTCTCACATACAACCATCTGATACAATTCTTGAACTTGGATGTGGATATGGACGAGTTTTATCGATACTAGCAGATAAAGCGAAATTAGTACATGGAATTGATACCTCAAAAAACAATCTTGCCTTGGCTAAAGCCTATTTGAAAGGAAAAAAGAATATTAAACTTCATTTGATGGATGCTGAGAATCTGCAATTCCCGGGTGATATGTTTAATACGGTTATTGCAATCCAAAACGGAATTTCCGCTTTTAAAATCATCCCAGAGATCTTAGTAACTGAAGCTTTACGAGTTACAAAAAATGATGGATTAGTTGTCTTATCAAGTTACGCAGAAAGATTCTGGAACGAACGATTACAGTGGTTTGTAGATCAATCTAATGCAGGTCTATTAGGAGAGATCGACTGGGAAGAAACAAAGAATGGAGTTATTGTATGTAAGGGAGGATTTAGAGCAACATCTTTTTATCGTGATGATTTTGATAAACTTCTAGTAAATATGAATTTAGAAGGAGTTATACAAGAAGTTGATAATTCAAGCATATTTTGTATAATTAAAAAAAGGGAATAGAGCCATGAAGAGTTATGTTATCCTTGAAAACACCAATAAAAGAGAGTTCCCATCACATTTGGCAGAATATGATGACGTTAGAATGCCGGATTCACTAGTAGAATATTTTTTGAATCATTACACCAACCCAGGGGATTCCGTTATCGATATTTTTGCCGGATTTGGAACAACATTATTTGTTGCTGAAGAAATGAAGAGAATTCCTTATGGAATTGAATATGAGAAAGCGAAATCTGATTTTATAAAAGAGAATTTACTCGAAATCCATCAAAAAAATATGATTCACGGTGATTGCATTAAAATTTCTTCATATAATTTACCACAAATTGATTTTCTAATTACATCACCCCCCTATATGGGTCAAGAAGACGATGAAGCCCCTCTTACGGCATATAATGAACCAGGAAATTACCTAGATTATCTTGATGGTATTAGAAATTTATTTGAAATTCTGAAAGGAATAATTAAACCCAATGGATTTCTAGTGGTCGAAGTAGCCAATTTAGTAAAACGTGAAACCAATGTAATTACTACCTTAGCCTGGGATATAGGTAAAAAAATTTCAGAAGTTTTACAGTTTAAAGGAGAAATAATCATAGGATGGAAGAAGAAAGAGATTCCATCTGGGGAAGATGGAACTTATGGGTATGGCTATGACCATTCTTATTGCTTAGTGTTTCAAAATGGGTAAAATTGAGTTTATTCCCAATTCACAACACGTCTTCCATATGAATCTTTGAAATCTCCAGTCAATATTAATATTAAATCAATCACAAGACCAATTCCAAAGAACCCACCCGTGATTAACCAGAGAATCCCCATTCCGATACGACCAACATAGAAATAGTGAATTCCCAGAACTCCCACGAGTAACCACAATATCAATACTGCTAATCTCGATTTAGGAGAGATGTTGGCATCCCTTTGGCGTGTATAGGTATATTGAGAATGTGTGTGAGGGGTACTCGCTACACTGACTTCAATTTTCTTACGTTCGTACGTTGTTCGACTACTTTCACTACTTTCACTAACTGATTGCTCAGTTCCACAATATTCACAAAATTTCGAATTTGCTTTTAATTCTATTCCGCAGCTTGGACAATACATTTTTTTTCTTAAGTTAATCACAGATAAAGTATCTAAAGAAGAAATTGGGGTCCAAATTTTATCCGAATAAACTCAGATTTTTTAGGTTTTTAGGTTTTTGTGGTTTATTGGTTTTGTGGAAAATACAAAATCAATGATTAAGTGATATGTGTGAATAAAATATCATAGAGTAATTTAAATTCTGTATAGCGATACTAAGGAGTGGATACTATGTCAAAAATCATTTACATATTGTATTACTCCCAATCGGGCAAAGTTAAAAGTATTGCAGACA
>JAEOTN010000110.1 GCA_016839865.1 Promethearchaeota archaeon
TGAAGAGTTATTTTCGAAATTCAAGATTATGTTAAAGCAAAAACGATTAGCTCAAAGATGGTTAAATAAGCGATATTTTCCTGAAGCATGGTTGGATTATATCGTAAAAAAAAATGATTAAGGATTCAATTTCCATTCCACTTTACTTATGTTTTTTCTTGCTTCCCCTAACTGCTTTACATTCATTAAAGTTAGATTAATTACTCAGAAACAGACTTAGTATTCTTCTGGATATGGTTTTTATAAGATGGTTTGTTAGGGCTACATACTTTTCACAATAAGGTAAACATTTATGGTCGAAACGGAAATCAACCACGTTAAACAATCAGAAGAAGCAAATAAAAGAGCAAAAAAAAGATATTTGGAATTAAATAGTACCACAGAACAAATTATTGATGATCCTCGTGGGTACTACATTCATAAGGTCACTCCAATAGAACGTCTCGTTCATGAATTCACCACATTTTCTAAACAGAGGAATATAATCTGGGCATTCGCTGAAGCAGACGTAACTGAGGCTCTAAACAAGCTTAAGGAGCATAAGGAAAAAACAGGTGAGTCTATTAGCTTTACTGCCTTTCTTATAACAGTATTAGCTCGAGTAGTTGCCTGCCATAAAGAACCAATGAATGCGATCATGAAGAAAAAGAAAGAGATCTTTGTTTTCCAAAACGTCGATTTCAGCACCAATCTTGAACGTACTTATCCAGATGGGAGGAAACGTCCTGTTAGTTACACATTTCGAAAATCAAATGAGAAAACATTACGTCAAATTGCTGATGAGATGAAACAAGCGAAGATCGCAAAAACTCAAACTGTCACTAATACCAAAGGCAAAAAAGGATGGATCAGATGGGTAGTTAAGAGATTACCAAATTTTCCTCGCTGGTTGCGATATTTAATTTTAAGAAAAATGTTCAATGATCCAATCCTAAAGAAAAATGCTATGGGTACAGTAAATCTTACAGCAGTTGGGATGTTTGGAACTGGCATGGGTAAGATGATACATCTTGCCCCACATACTCTATCCATTGGTATTGGAGGGATTGATGATTTACCATTCAATGTTGATGGAAAAGTCGTAATACGTAAAAAAATGGGAATTACGCTAGCAATGGACCATTCTGTTATCGATGGGGGTCCTGCAACTCGATTCTTCCACGATGTTCGTCAATGGTTAATGTTTTTCTGCCACGATAAAGAGTGGTGCTTTAAATCTTTAGAACAACCTTCTACTTTTAATCCAGAGAAACCTACTCAACCCGAATAATCTTATATTCTTTCATTTTATCCAACTTTTTTTGCATACCAATAATCCGCCTAATTTTTATTCCATAAGATGTAGATTCCTTAAATTGGAAGTTTACTATTCAATATAAGAGCATTATGTGGAAGATTCATCCCCATCCGTTTATACGAAATCCTCGACCCATCCTTTTTGCGCACCGTGGTGATAGTTCAAAGATCCCAGAAAATACAATACAAGCCTTCAAAGATGCGTATCAGTTAAAAGTAGACTGTATTGAAACAGATGTACATATGACCAAAGATGAAAATATTGTACATTTTCACGATCCAGATTTAGCGAGAACTACAAATGGTACTGGACAAATAGTGGATTATACTTTGGCAGAACTGAAAGAATTCGATTCAGGATATAAATTTCAACCAGAGGGATCCACTGATTTTCCATTTAGAAACACTGGTCTAAAAATCCAAACAACAGAAGAAATATTACCCCTCTTTCCAGATATCAAGTTTAACATCGATATTAAATCCAAAAATCCTAAAGCTCCTGAAATACTAGCTCAGAAGCTGAAGGAAATGGATGCAGAATCACGAGTATGCATTGCATCCTTTCACCAGAAACAAATGAATCTTTTTCGAACATTTTCAAAGTCAGCGACTAGTGCTCCTCCAAAAGAAGTGTTCAAATTCCTATTAAAATTTCATAGATGGAAAAGGCGATTGTCCAAGCTACATGAAAGGGAGAGAAAACCATCGACCTATCAAGATGCATTTCTAAACCAAAAGCGTGTATTTAGTGAAGAATTGCCGTTTTATTCGCTGCAAGTTCCTATGAAAATGTACATAGTTAATATAATCTCACCCCAATTCATTGAATTTGCACATTACGTGGGGATAGCGGTTCATGTGTGGACAATCAATGATCCTGCAGAGATGGAAAGATTACTACGGTGGAATGTTGACGGGATCTTTACTGATAAACCCGGGTTACTAATCGAAATTTGGGAAAAATCACAAAAAACTTCAGATGTTTAGGGAGGTATGCTAAATTCTTTCCATTCCTCTTCAGATAGGTGAGAAATTTCCTTTTTCTTGCGCTTATCATGATAACAAAAATCGCAACATTCTTGCCCCATCCGAGTTTTATTACGGGTTAACACAAAATTCTCATTATACTGGGTCGCTGAGCTGAAATCTCCAAAACAAACCATGGCAGTAAAAATCTCCGGTTCGTTATATTTCTCTAATGCTTGCGCCCACCAGCATTTTGTAACATAGAAATGATATTCTGAATCATCTTCTTGAATATCACTGATATATTGATGAGAATCCTTACAAAGGGGCTCTAACCATTCCCGAAATTCTGATAACTTGTCAAATTTCTTTCTTCGAGGATTGGGACGTTCATGAATCATTTTAGTATAGGATTGGATATGTTCTATAGCTTTCTCAAAAGAAAGAATTTCAGTCAATGCTTTCGCAACACAAAATTCGCAAAGATAATAACCCGGTACTGCATCCTCCATATCAAATTCTATTTTCCCGTCTTCTATCTTATCTGCATATTTTTTAAAATTGATGGCGGTAAAGAACACAGGTTTTAAGAGTTCTGCAAGATTGGATTGTTCCAGAAGAGTTTTCCATTTTTCATCAATTTCGACAGGAAAATCATCAATTACATCCGTATAATCCTCACTATAAGTTGGAATTATTTTTAAAATAGCAGAAATCATCGTTTTCTTATCAATATTCTTTTGATTTACAAAAAAATCTAAAATCTCCCCTGCTGCGTTTAGATTCGCCTTTAACATCACGGGAATATTCATTATTTGAGTTAGTTTTTCATTATAGGTATTTGTACGACGCATAAAGATTCACAAATTGCTTCTTAATCGAACTAATGTGTGTTTAATTCTAAATAACTGTTGTCCAAATTCAAAGAGTATACATGAATAATGTTTTTTTACAATATAGGAAACTTCAAAGAATGCAAATTGAACAAATTCCAGATCGGGAAAAAGTTCCTTTCTGGCATAAGCTAGTATACGGATTAGGACAAATACCAGGTGCTAGCTTTGCTGGTTTTATGGGTGCGATTCAGACCTTCTATTACGGTTGGTTTGGGCTTGGATACCAGTATATTTTTTGGACACAGATTATCTATGCGATATGGAACATGATAAATGATCCAATTTTCGGACATTTACAGGATCGAACTCGAACTAAGAATGGACGCTATATTCCATGGATCAAATGGGCAGCCCCCTTCTTTACTCTTGCATTCATGATGGTTTTCTTTCCAGCTCAAAATTGGGCATTTGCTGTTAGTGGTGAGAGTACTCAGCTTCTTCTAGCAGGATGGTACTTAGTTACCCAGCTTTTATATGACACAGGATTCACAATCATCTATATTGCACACGTTGCACTCGGTCCGCAAATGAGTATGAACGAAAAGGAACGAACTAGTATTCAACTTATATCAACAGTCATTAATATCACAGTTGGTGGTGCATTTACATTTATTCCCATGATTTTCCTAGTTGATCCAACTTTATTCAAGATTAGAATCTTTCAAATCATGGTAATCGTGGTGGGGGTCATTTCTTTCATCGTTTGGCCTATTCTAGTTAGAACTATTAAAGAGAGGAAGGAATTTATTCCTCCTCTAGAAACACAGTCTAGTTTCTGGGAAAATGTAAAACACGTCTTTAAAAATCCATCTGGACGTTCTTACGTTTTTTACGATGGTATAAGTGTGTTTTTATTTAACTGTGTATTTGCTGGGTTAGCATTCTCCATTGAATGGATATTTGGGATGAAAGCAGAATATAATTTGAATCCCGATTTCGGTTTTATGAATGTTGCTCCTTATCTTGCCGTTCCCATTGGAGCTTTAATCATTGGTATCCCCATTCAATTAAAAATTCCCAAGCCACGTTCTGAAAGAGGATTTGGGGGGAGCGTGAAGGGTGCACTAATGTATTCATTGATTACTCAAGCAGTTGGTTCATTCATCAGTTTCTTAGGAGTTATTCTTAGTACAAATCTTCGTTATAGTATCCTGAATGTTCCTAATCTAGCATGGATGATCTCCATCGGTATGGGAATCACATTCCTAGGATTTTCGGGAGATATGATATACCACAACGTGATGCGGGCAGATACTATTGATTATGACGAGTTAA
>JAEOTN010000030.1 GCA_016839865.1 Promethearchaeota archaeon
GCCCATACACTCACCCCTGTATAGTTCACGAAATACCGGTTCCCCCACTGATTTAGAAAATCAAATTCTTGATTATTAACATGACCGTAAACCTCATCTACAATATCCTTGTAAGCATATACTACTTCTTCTGAAACATTTCCTTCAATACGAATTGAATATAGATCTGGGTTACGATTACTTAGATTTAAAATAATTAAGGGGACAGTAAAGGAGATTATAATAAGGAAAAAAATGGTTATAAACAACTTACGGTATTTTCCCATTCTGTATCTCCTACAGTCTTTTATGTGATTAAATCTACAAATTCTATTCCGTTTAAGAATTTTGAATTATATCGACTACTTTTTTGGACTCCATATCCCTCAGTTATTGAATAGTCAACAAATGACATTAAGTATCCATCGGATTGAGGATCCAGAAATTCTCCATCTACTTTGTATGCAATGAGAACTTTTGTTGCATTGTTTTCTATATCCGTGAGTGAGACATTGTAAGTCGAAAATCCATCAGATGCAACGAAGTTGATATGTGTAGATGATGTATAATTCACTTCTAAGAACTCAATTACACTCCAAAGAGATACACCCGTAACATTAATTAACTCGGATGAAATTCCAGGCTTAGTATAATTTAATAGAGCATTTACACGGGTTAAATTCGTTGAGATTAATAGATCTTTGTAGGATATCGTCTTATTCTCTTCTACAAGAGGAGATTCTCCAAAGAATTCTACATCCCAATCTACTAGAAATTCAACACCCCTTAAGTTTTTTAAATTGAAATGTGAACTTTTCTTATCTTCGTTTATTGAGTAATTGACTGCACTCATCAGATATCCATTACCACCATCTTCTGGGCCAGTTAAAGTCTCACCCTCTTCTACATAGTATACAACAATAAGGGATTTATTGTTTTCAACTTCTTCTATAAACAACTCAGGGCTTGTAAATCCATCATTTGCGACGAATCGCAATGCATTTGCATGTCCATAATCGACTCCGGAATATATAATTAGATCCCACAGTGGTATCCCCGTATAATTTCGTATTTCAGATAAATATCCATCAGGAGTCCACCATTTTGTATGATTAAAAGAATAGCTATATGCAGTAAATTCTTCCGTGATATCTTGATATGTTATATTAATGTTTTGACTAACTGTATCTCCAAAAAACTCAAGATCCCAAGTTACAGGTTGAGGTCTCCAAACGAAATGATAAACGGGAACCAATACACCAGCAGTAACTATGATAATACCACTTATGACTGCAGAAATTATTAATTTTTTTTTTGATTCAACCATACAATCATCTTTTTATTATTCGATATGCACAATTTTGCATAACGTTATAAATATTTAAAGTTTTTATTTCCTCATTAGGAGAAAAATGTAAGATGTTTGAACTCAAACTCCAACCAGGATATAAAATATGGTTATCAAACTCTGAAGGAGACTACGTTATCGGAAAAGGAGGAGCTAACCTTCTCAAGGCAATTGATGAAACTAAAAATATATCTAAAGCGGTTGAATTACTCCCAAAGAAATTGTCATATCGAAAAGCATGGGGAATGCTTCAAAAGATCAAGGAACATATACGTCAAGACCCAGTTGAGAGTACATCAGGAGGGAAAGGGGGAGGGAGAACTGTTTTAACTGTTGCAGGAAAAAAACTTTTGAAAACATATTTAGAATTTGAGAAAGTTATGATGCGAGCAAATTCTGAATTTGAGAAAAAAGTAAGAAATTAGAAATTATTCCTTTTTCTTTGTGATCAACGTGAATATATAAGGTACCAAGGTCGTTACGATCAGTGCGAGTAAGAAATATTTCACTAATCGGAAGACATAAGCAAATTCAATCAACGGTATTAGATCAAATAAGATATCAAGTCCAAAATACAGTCCGACAGTAAAAATAACTCCAATTAACCCATATATAATTCTTTGCCATGTTTTCATCTTCATTGGATCATATCGAATATACTTTTCTTCGATTGGAAATGCAATCGAAAACGCTAGTAATACACCACCAGTCAATCCGAATTCATATTTATCCTCAATAGCAGGGAAGAGTAATATACTTCCAATCCACAGTGCAGCACTGAAACTTACACCTAGCAAAATTTTCGCATATATTGGTAATTTCGACTTCAAAGATAGTACCCAAGGCTCTATTGAGAAGTAAAATAGTAAAATTGCGTATCCAATCAGATATCCATATAACACATCCTGTAGGTCGTGGACCCCCAATATCAGCCTAGATATGGGGACTAAGATTAGAAACAGCATAGAAATTACTCGAACTGCAATTTTCCCTTTTCTACCATATCCCTTAAACTGGTGATAAGTGAATCCATAAAATGCGACTGATCCTTGCGTATGTCCAGACGGTAGTCCATACCCAGATGCAGGATCTCCAAAAAAGCCGTTCGATGGAGGTCTTGGATCTTTGAAAAAGACCTTAAGGGTCGTATTAATGTGAGTACTAATCATAAACGGCCACATAAGTCTTCGAGAGTATCTTTTGTCAAAGGCAAAAAATATGAACGAAAACAAAATAACGAAACCTAATTCATCTCCCAGAAACGTAATTATGTTGAAGATCGTGTATACAGTCTGGTTTGGTACGAAAAATGCCTCATTCATATTAAAAACATAGAGTAATAGTAATCCTACTATTGCTAGAATTGCCAATATTCCTAAAGTTATTAGATAATCCTTTAACTTTAGTTTATAATATGGATCATTTCTATTTTCTTGTTGTATTTCTGTCATGATAGCCTATTCTTGATTGATTCTATTATAAAAACCCTTTTAGTTTATCTCATCAACATATACTTATGGGAATTATCTACTTCATTCGTCATGGAGAATCGATAGTAAATGTAAATCGTGAATTTTCCTACAAACTAGTAGATAAAGGATTAACAGATAAAGGGAAATTACAAGCATCTCAACTCGCAGAACACCTAAAATCCGTAGATGTTTCCTATTTGTTTTCCTCACCTATGAAAAGGGCATATGAGACTTCCGAATATGTTTCTAGGGAAAAAAATCTCCCAATTCAAGTTATAGAAGAAATAAGGGAGGTTAACGTAGGGGATTTGGAAAAAAGACTCCCTGAAGATATGAAAAATGCTTGGAAATTATATTTTGATATTGCCCGATCTTGGTATAGTGGAAGTCCCGAAAGACGATTTCCAAATGGGGAAAATAAGTTTGAGCTAATTGAACGCTTCAACTATACAGTAGCTCATGTATTGCAGGAAAGTAGGGGAAAACCTGCTGTATTGTTGGGTCATGGAGGCATCTTTATTACAGGATTAGCAGAAATTCTAACTAATGTGAACAGAAAATTCTTCTATGAAAATCGATGGTTGAACTGTGGGATGTCTACAGTACATGTTGAAGAGAAAAATGGGAAACTTGAGGCAGAGTTGATCAATTTTGGGGATGTCTCATTCTTATCTGGAGAAGCGAGTAAACAACATTACCCTCTTCCAAAACTAGATGATTAATGAAAATGATATCTTAATCACTAAATATTTTCTTTTGCCGATAAGTCCCACATTTATGAGAGGTTTCATTTTTCTTAGCAGTTTCGAACATCAATCGATCATCTTCATCAATTTCTTCTTCTTGTTCCTTTTTTTTCTTACGTTTCATGTTATCCACAATGTACTATCATTGCTTTATCTTTTAATTCTATTCAAAAATCAGCCAACATTTTCAGCGCAATATTAATAGGAACAAATTGGCTTTGATTGTACGGAATTATGGCTAATAAAATTGGATTCCTAAATGGAATTTTCTTAATAATTCTAAATTTTCTTGCAGCAATTCCTATTGGGATCATCTTTGGAACAGGGATTTCGGCATATTCAGGTATCCCGTTGTATTTCTTCCATTCTGGTAACATCACTATATTTGCATGGGGAATTATTCAGGACACTACAGCATCTTGGTGGCTAAACTTAGGAGTGATGGGAATCTCTGGTTTAATTTTTGAGGCAATATTGGTAATTTCTTCTATCCTCTCTCTTGTTGGAAGTTGGATTAAAGGAACCAAAGGAAAAAATATCATGATCACAGTCCTTATCATGGAAATAATTGCATTTATTTTTCTCATAATCGATGTATTAGTAATTGGGAGCTTGAGTTTTATCATTCCGTTTACTGAACTCTTTCAAAGTCTAGGGATTGGAATTTATTTCATACTTTTAATTATAATTTTACAAATTATTGCGGTTAGAATTCATAACATTGATATGGATTAAGAGAGTGCACCATATGGCAGAAAAAATAAGATATATGAGATTCTTACCTTTCTTAGGAGGGAGTATAGCTTTAATTGTATCTTTTATCGCTTCGATCCCCCTTGGAACTTCATTTTCACTTAATTTTAGGATTATTTATACTGGCAGTGTCGATTTATACATATGGGGAATGGTTGAAGGAGGAGTGATTTGGTCTGAATTTCACCAATTCACCCTAGATAATTTAATACCTTTAACATTTTGGATATTTACGCTGTTTGCGGGTATAATTGGGATTATAAGCGTAAGTTACAAATCTAATCCGAAAACGATAAAGAAATTGTTATTGCTATCTGGATTTGTATTTTTTTTAGAATTCGCATATTTTACTGCAATTTATTTCATTCAATACGGTAATTATTCATTAGGTCTTGGTTATCCTATATTAGGAGTAGAAATGATATTGTATTTCCTTACAGCAGGATTAGTGACAGAGTATAGAAAAAAATAAATAATGGTTATTTCTCTTCCGTTTTATATTTTGAATACGCTGATCGAGCCAATTGTATGAAATTTTCATTAATTTTATACCAGGAACAGTTCTCAGTATTGACTTTTTTTCTTAGGAAAGACTTTGTCACAGTGTCTTCAAAAGAACACATAAGCATGCCAAATCCCACAACACCAATGAAATCCCTTGTTTTTTTGGCAATTCGAAGTAATTCACTTTCATTATGCCATTTCCCGTCAAGAAGCTCAATAAGAACATCGATTTTTGTCTTATCTCGGATTTGCTGCAAACATTGTATTAATTCGTGTTCATTTACATAGTCGATGTCTGTTTCCTCCGGGTAAAATACCTCATAGGGATCAGAAGTACTAGATATTTGGTTAGTCGTTTGGGATATAGGACGATTATAAGCAGGAGGAGTGGGTTGTGGAGGGACCACTACTCTTGGAGGTTGTAAACGGGATCGTGACAAAGCAACTGGTTTTCTTTTTTGTTGAGTTCTTAATTCTTTCAACATTTGGGTCCGTAAATAAGAATTCTCTTGTGAATGATTAGTAGGTGATAGAGGTTTAGGTTTGGGTTTATCATCAATGGTATATCTTGGATATAAAGTAGAATTTGATGATGTAGAAGGATTATTATTATATGTACGAGACTGAGGAAGACTTCGAGGTCGATTTTGATAGGAAATTTCTTTCTTTGGTGGGAATTTTTGATCGAAATCAGAGTAAGTCGGTAATTTCTTACTTTGTGTGGCTTTCAGTTCTTTATTTTTTCGGATCATGTAGTCTAACGGAGTTTTCCTTTGAATTTTTATTGAATTTACCTGAGATGAAGCTTGAGGTCTTATTGATCTCTGGATTGCCTGTTTTTTTGGTAATAAGGGTTTCCTTTCTACAATTGCATGTTTTGAGTTGGTTTTATCCATCCCTAATTCCTTTTCGAGTGCGTCAAAAAAGGCTCCGATTTCAATGCGGTCTTCCTTTTCCTCCATTGTTATCAAGAAAACGTGTGCCACCATGACTTTTATTGATCCGTGTTATCGTAATGTTATATACAGTAAGAAATCGAGGAATTATTGTAAAAAAATCGCAGATATTTAAAATAGCTATTGAAATTGATTCAATACTCAATTTTGGGTATTATATTTATTTCTTCTCTGCTCTATTTATGAATTTGAGGATTGAACTTTCGAATTGAATTAACTGGATTTGATTATATCACATTTTTTAGAACTTATGCAGCAGATGTTCTTATGAATTTTAACTAAGAACTCTCGGATTTTTTTAATATAGCTCTTCATCTAAAGGAGAACGTGGGCAAAATTCGAATTGAAGTATGTTGTGGATTGCACTGCTCCATGCAAGGAGGTCAAGAACTATATGATATGGTAGAATCCGACGAATTACTTGCCGATAGCAAATTCGATATTATCCCTGTGAATTGCTTGCAGTGTTGTAAAGATGGTCAATTTTCTCCAGTTGTAGCTATTAATGGAGAGTGCTACACTGAGATGAACGCTGCGCGTCTTATTTCCACATTGCGTAGTTTTTTAAATTAAGTAATAGTTTGTATTGTTAATGCCCGATCTACCAAAATTAACGATTTTTGAAAAAAGTAGAGGTCTCCCAACTCCGATAAAGGGTATTCGAAGACGAGTCCTTTCCGAAGTCGCTAAAATGATCGTAGAGAATAAACTTCCCTCGTATATTGAAACAATTCCCTATATTATCATTTCAAAAGATACTCCAACATACCGAGATTCGGTTTTTAGAGAACGAGCTATCGTTCGTGAACGAGTTCGACTAGCTTTTGGATTAGATTTGCAAGAATTTGGAGCTCATGGACCTATTATTGATGATGTGACTCCCGCAATAACGGATAAAAAGTTCTTGGGATTACCTATAGTCAATGTTATCAAAGCGGGATGTGAACGCTGTGAAACTGATAGCTTCTGGGTAACTGATAATTGTAGACGTTGTTTAGCTCATCCATGCACGGTTGTATGTCCCGTAGACGCTGTCTCAATTCAAGAAAATAGAGGTTTAATTGACCAAGAAAAATGTGTAAGGTGTGGAAGATGCGCCCAAGTATGTCCATATAATGCAATTGTTCACCGAGAACGACCGTGTGCACAAGCTTGCGGAATTGGAGCGATTATCACCGACAAAGATGGATTTGCTGATATAGACTATGAAAAATGTGTTAGTTGTGGAATGTGTTTGATATCATGTCCCTTCGGTGCTATTGGTGAAAAATCTGAAATTGTGCAGATTTTGCACGCTCTTAAAGGAAAGCACCCAGTTTATGCTGAGATTGCTCCAAGTTTTGTAGGGCAATTTGGACCCTTAGTTAAAGCATCCATGATTATTGAAGCAATAAAAAAGGTTGGATTTGCAGGAGTTGTAGAGGTAGCGTATGGTGCGGACGTTGGTACGTTAAAAGAGGCACAAGAACTGGTAGATATATGTTGCAATTCCGAAGATCATAAAGATTTCATTGCTACAAGTTGCTGCACGGCTTGGAAACAAGCAGCAGTGAACAATTTTCCAGATTTAGCGAGTAACATCTCTGAATCCTATACTCCCATGGTCGAAGCTGCTCGAAAAATAAAAGCTCAAGAACCTAAATCCCGAGTAGTATTCATAGGTCCTTGTATTGCAAAGAAAAATGAATGTTTTGCCCCTGAAGTCGCAGAACTTGTTGATTTTGTTATGACATATGAGGAATTGGGAGCAATATTTCAAGCAACTGGAATAGATCCCTCAGAAATGAAAGCAACTAAGGATATTAAGGATGCTAGTGAAGCGGGGAGGGGGTATGCAGTAGCTGGTGGGGTTGCTAATGCGATTGTCTCTCAAACTCAAGAAATACTAGGAAAAGAAGTTGACATCCCGTATACATCCGCTGATACACTTGCTGATTGTATGAAAATGCTGAACAATATTCAAAAGGGGAAACTTGATCCAAAACCGTTGCTTGTGGAAGGTATGGCTTGTCCTTTTGGTTGTATTGGAGGACCAGGAACACTAGCACCTTTACACAGGGCAAAACGGAAGGTAAAAACGTTTTCAAAACGAGCAAAGGTCAAATTACCTTCTGACTATTTGAAAAAATAAGTTCATTTCATTTTATATTTCTTAATCAACTTCTCAGAAATCAGGGTAGCGGATTTTACCAAATCAGTACATTTTTCGTGTCTTCCCGGTAATTCAAAATCAATTTCTCCTTCAACATACCATTTACTCATAAGGTTTTTACAATTTAGGTCCCCAAATTTCTCTTCCATCTGACCTATAAATTCTTTTACAATTACTTCAATTTCATCCTTAGGTAAATTATTTTGCGTGGCCAGATAGCTCAATGCACCCACGCTTCCAGTAATAGTACCACAGACTAACCTCC
>JAEOTN010000031.1 GCA_016839865.1 Promethearchaeota archaeon
AAAATAAAGCATCCACCACCTCGGTTGTTCCAAGTCTATATCCCCATCTTGAGTTCATAAGCATGTATGGACATTGACTATTACTTTCCATCCCTCCAGCAAGAACAGTATCGCATTCTCCCGATGCAATCTGAAGGGCTGCAATTTCAATGGCTTTCATACCAGATGAACAAACATTATTTACCGTTAATGCTCCTGCAGTAAATGGAATTCCTGCCTTTAATGATGCAATTCGAGCGGGATTGTTACCCATTCCCTCTTGATGAATAGCCCCTATGATCACATCTTCGATCATTGAAGGAATAATATTTGATCTTTCAAGAGCCGCTTTAATGGCAATAGAAGCTAAATCAACAGCGGGAACATCTTTAAACGATTTACCATAATGGCCTATTGGAGTTCTTGCTCCATTAATTATTACTACTTCTCTCAATTTGGTTTCACTAGTAAATGATTTACTTTTTATTTTTTGGGCTTTCTAAACAAATACATTGAGTAGGACACACACTAATACAAGCGGGGTGTGAATTTTCTGCTAATTTTTCAATACAGAGATCGCATTTCACGGCAATGTTTTTTATATCGTCAAATTGCATGGCTGTAAAAGGACAAGCTTCGATACACTCTTTGCATCCAGTGCATAAATCAGAATTTATCAGAATGATACCTTGTTCATTCCTAATAATTGCCTCTACAAGACAAGCTGCTTTACATGGGGCTTCGACACAGTGATGGCAATAAATAGGAATAAAATCTGGAGATTGCTCAATCACCCTAACTAGTCTTGGCCCCACTCCCAGTCCATGTTCTTGTTTGCATGCAATCTCACAAGCGTGGCATCCCATACAGTTGTTCTTATCAAATACAAGAGTTATCTTCTCCATTTTACTCCTCCAATTCATTTTCACAGAGTTTTATGTTACACAATAGAACTCTTAAGTTTGTTGCTCCCATTACTGGATCCATGGATTTATATGAGTTATCTGTCAGTAGGTTTATATTAGAAGCCTCCCATCCATGATCAGAACTCTTAACTTCTGGATACCACCACCCATGTTCTGCCACAATTACTCTGGGATCTATTCCATTGTTAAGTTTCGCCCTCTGCCTCGCATGCCCCCGTGGGGATTCGATCCAGACCCAATCACCATCTTGAATATCATGTTTCATCGCAGTTACAGGATGAATTTCAACAATAGGATCTGGCCTAATCTCCCTAAGCCATGGTAACATGCGATTTTCTGTGTGAAAATAAGTGGGAGTTCTCAATCCAGAGTTCAGAATGTATGGATATTTATCAGCTAGAGCTGGTGTAGATACTGGACTTTCGGGTATCTCTGTATATTTTGGTAGAGGATCAACACCCCATTTTTCAAGAATTGTGGAATATAGTTCAACTTTTCCCGTTGGGGTGGAAAAACCTTTTTCTTTATATTTATAGTATTTCATTTCTCCTTTGAGATATCCTAGCTTCTTAAATTCTTCCCAAGTTAAACCGGTCGGTTCTAAGATCCAATCTAAAGAATCTTCCACGCAATCCCACCATTCTTGACCTAATTTTTTGCCTAATTCCATGAATATTTTATGATCTTGCCAACATTCCCCAATCTCCATGACCTTTTGCCTTGCCAGAACATAACCATGAAACTTCCAGTTTTCTGATACGTGATCCTGCTCAAGCCAAGTGCCTGCCGGGAGAAAAATATCTGCTAATTCGGCGGTAGGTGTCAAGAAAAAATCCGAGACAACAAGAAAATCCAATTTATTAAGAGCTTTATATACCTCATTGGCGTTTGCCCTCGATATAACTGGATTTGTTCCCACTAGATATCCTAATTTTACCGGATAAGGTTTTTCTGTTAGTATAGCATCCCAGGCGCATTTAGGTGTAATGATTGTCATTCTAGCAGCAAGTTTATATTTATTCCCTCCCAAACGTTTATTTTTTTGCTCAAGAGACAAAGCAGTATGCGCTGAAAATTGAGCGACTTTTCTAACCGGAGGTGGTTGATAAAATACATTACCACCAGGAATATCTAAATTTCCAGTGGCAGCCATAAGACCTATTGCGATCCTGGTGAAATCGGTACAGTTTATATTTTGTTCTGTTGGTACTCCCCAGTGAATACCGGCATGTTTGGTGTTAGCATACATTCTAGCCGCTTGTCGAATTAATTTCCGATCAACCCATGTGATATCTTCTACACGGCGGAGGGAATAATCTTTTCTCACTCTACCAACAAAATCATCCCAACCATAAATATATTGCTCAACAAATTCTTTATCATACAATTCTTCTTCAATAATCACATTGAAAAAACCCAATGCCAGTGCTGCATCGGTACCTGGACGCAGCTGAATCCAAATATCTGCTTTATTTGCCAGGAAGCCCTTTCTCGGGTCGATAACTATCAACTTTGCACCCTTTTCATAAGCACGCCAAAAATCAACTCCCTTATATTCATCAGGGTTCGTCCATAAAGGATTGCATGCCCACATAACTATACATTTGGGATTATGTTCATAATCACATACAGGATGTCTCCCACATGTAGTTAGGGCAGCTCCTACGCGTGATAGATAGCACATATGTCCGGCTGTAAGCATGTTGGGGGTGCCCAACAGATTTCCAAACCGGGAGAAATGGCTCTCATAATCCCGACCAGTCCCCTGACCGATGATGATGGCCTCAGGGCCATATTTTTCGATTACTTCATTGAATTTTCCTACGATAATATCCAATGCCTCGTCCCAAGAGATCCTTTGCCAACCCGAATTAGTTTTTCTCAACGGATATAGAATTCTATCTGGATGATAAGCCAATTGTGTGATAGCCAGTCCTTTAGCGCACATAGAACCGTGACTTATAGGTGATTCGGGGTCACCTTCTACCTTTATTACTCTGTCGTTTTTCACGTGAGCAATAACCCCGCATCCACCATGGCAACTCCGACAAACAGTTCTAATCTTCTGGACGTTCCCCATTGTACAAGAATTTGAACTTTATATTTATTAAATAAAGTTAGAATCCACTTAATATATTAACCTTTAACAAAAATTTTGCAATGGAAATATAATTCTATAGAAAATTAGAGTCTTATAGAAAAATATAGTAAAATCATTAATTTTAATTAGTTCTCAATATGATAATCAAATAATTAAAAATTATATTCTTCGTGCTTAAATTGATTGTAAATGAAGAACATAGGGAAGATTTAATCAAGATTGCTAAAAAATTGATAAGAAAACCGCATTCGGTTCCTACAGACGAAAATGAAGAGCCTACGGAAACATACATTGAATATTTAAGCATCATGTATAATCCTGAAATTGCAAAAATAGTACAACACCTCCCGGTTTTTCCTAACGGGATACATATTGCAAAATTCGCTAAAGAAGTAGGCATTGATAAAAAAATATTATCTGAGAAACTAGCCGATCATAAGAGAAAGAGATTTGTAATATCAACGGGACGACAGTATTCATTACCCGATCCTTTTTTGATGTATGATGCTCCATTTATTGTAAAAGAGAATTATGAAGGCTCTGACAGCAAAAAATTAGCGGATTTAAGTAGAAAATTTTTCATTGAAGACAAATATTACAAGAAATGGGAAACATCATGGAAAGGAACACCCTACATGAGAGTCTTGACCGTAAGCGAACAAATTGATCCCGGACACGAGATAATACCTTTAGAAGAGGTATATAGCATCATTGATAGCCATAGCTCTTTTGCCGTAATTCCATGTCCCTGTCGGTTAAGAGCAGGAATAAGTGGAGTGAGGGAATGTACTGACAAATATCCAGTTGATAACTGCCTTCAATTAGGAGCTACTGCGAATATGATTGTCGATGGGTCTGGTGGTAAGAAGATTTCAAAAGAAGAAGCGAAAGAGATCATGAAACAATCCGCAGAAATAGGATTAGTGCTTGCCACTGACAATACCGCAAAGTTTACTAGTGTCTTATGTTCCTGTTGTGAATGTTGCTGTGGGATGCTTAGAGGGTTGACCAGATTTGATAATCCCCGAGCTATTGCAAAAGCTAATTTTATATCTACTATTGATGAGAACTTATGCGTTGCTTGCGGTACTTGCATAGATAGATGTAAGTTCAGTGCTATAAGTGTTAATGATATTGCTCAAGTCAATCCCGATAAATGTGTGGGATGCGGTTTGTGTGCTGTGACATGCCCTAGTAATGCGATTATAATGAGAAGATTAGAACGGGAAAGTATTCCCGGATTAAATTAAATATTAACTATTTTTTCTTTTTAACTTCCTTTATTTGATTAATATTATTCATTAATTATCATATCTGCACATAAAAATCGAAATCACCATCAGCCCGAAATGAATCAAATTTCTCACAGAATTTCATGGCCGCTAATTTTTGGTTCTCATCAGTGTATATACATTTACCCGAGCAATTTGATTTTCTTGGACAGTTGAATACACAATAAATCACAGTTGGTTGGAATTCTTCACTATCTATAATAAGCTTAGATCCTCCGAGATGGCCTACTAATACATATAATTTCATTAAGTCCTTATCTTGAGTGGAGCTAAATTCTACTTGATAAGTATTTCCATTTTTTTTTCCATTCAATTTTTTAGCTACTTCAATGGCCTCTATTACATCCTTCCCTTCTGAATGAAAATCAAAAATAAATTTTATTATCATTATTTTTAGTTTCAAAATTAAGAAATTGATGCGAAATTATAATCCTAAAACATATTCAAACTTATAAATTTATAAATTGTTCGTTAATATTTCGAATTTAAGAATTAAATCAATCTGAATCTTTCTTTTTCATTTCGAATTTCACATTACTAAATATATCGTGAACTTCATCGTAAATTTTAAATTTTCCATCTCGAATGATTGATGTTGAGAGCTGATCAATCTCATCTTTACTAATTAAACTTTCGAGAATTCGATCAATTCGATAATAGAGAAGCTCCCTAATTTTATAAGCAAATCGATTTTTCTTTCTTTCTTCTAATAATTCAGATAATTCCATGTGTTCTTTATGATCTAATATATGTACAACTAATTCATCCACTACTTCACCAGTGATAGAATTTGTCATTGCTAAAGGAGTCATCCAACCACATTGACTGGCTGAAGAAACATCGAGC
>JAEOTN010000111.1 GCA_016839865.1 Promethearchaeota archaeon
TCATATCAAATTTAAGAAAATCTATCTTATCATCGTAGAATTCGTAGATTGGACTAGCAGTATAGACATTTAAATCCGATTGGGGATACATCCAATAATCAGCGTCCTCAAAACTCATAGTTCCATATCCTGCTACGTTTAAATATAGCATATCATCACCCAATATAGGGAATTCGGATTTAGCAATACGGATTTCAAACATTCGATGTTCTTCTACACACATATCACTACTTCCGTATGCATAAGTTACATTATAATTTCCAGCATCTAGAGAGGATCCTATTGTAGTCCCAATATTTGTAGAAGTAAGAAGTCTGAACTCAATTTGATCTACAAAAATTTCAAAGGCTGTTGGATTAGTGAGATTCAGGTTGTTCCACCCATATAGTGAGAAATAATACATCCCATTTGTCATATTTATTGCAGAGTGATCTAAGTCTGCGACTGCAGTCCCATACGTTCCGTTATTAAACACCATATTATTCATATCGTCAAAATATGTGCTATCGTTATATGCGACCGGCATTGCACCATGTTCAGCAACTCTCAGAGAAAAGTATTCGGCATAATCTGGATTCAGAGAATTGCTTGCGGATATATTTCCTGTCAATATCATCCTAAAATCAAAATCTGTAATTGTAGGGATAAATGCGCTTGGATCATTAATTTCTGGGAACATCTCTGTCACATTCACTGCAAACTCTACTGCAACTATATCACTTTCATTATTCCAATAGTCTTCTTCATAATATTCCGATTTTAAGATGAAATCTTTACCATCATAGGGAGTCCAGAAATCAGTATAGTCTCCTTCTTGTGTTCCCATAAATGTATTAAAGCTATTATATTCAGGAACGTAAGGAATGTCGTTGAAATTTCCCATACCTATTGGAGCTGTAAGAACATCCTCCATTACGACGTCTTCTGAGACATTATACATCAGGAATTCAAGACCATAATTCTCAATTGCATAAAATGCTAACTTAGAATTCATTGCTTCTGGCAGACGAGTTGCTAAGGCAACTGAAATCCATTCGCCATCTGGATTGTTAGTTCGGTCAGAACATAAATCCAGAGCAATATAGTAATTTTCTTCATCCTCTGCAACTGAAAGGTAATTCCAACCATCAACATTTGCTAGATTTGCAATTGGGTCAATGCTATTATCTACATCCAAATAAAACGGTATATTATAATATGAACTTCTTAACCATTCTCGTTTATCAATTGTTCCATCAAGATCGGGGGTCGTTCCCTTTGGATTTAAGCTGAAAAACCAATTTCTACCAGACAACCACCCTAACATAAATCCACCGCCACCAACCATCAATATGATTATGCTTGCGGCGATAATTTTGTTTTGTATAGTTTTTTTATCATCTTTTGACATTTTGTTGTACCTGTTCCATACTTGAAAGTATTGAATAGAAAGTGGAAATACGTGATATAAAAGGTTTGAAGTGTACTTATCCCCATATAAAACACTCCTTCTTATCTAATTTGAACTATCTATGCTAAGGAGTTGAGTTTAGATAAAAAAAGAAAAATAAGATTTAAGCGAAACTCATATCTAATGAGAGAAAATCCATTTTGCCATCAGGGGAATAATATAGATGTGGCATAGGCCATCCATATATCGGATATAACCAGTAATTAGTATTCTCTATCGACATTGTACCGTATCCACTTACACTGACGTATAACATATCGTCAGGAGTTACAGGAAATTCTGATTTTGCAATACGGAATTCAAAAATTCGATGATCTTCAGCACAATTACCGCTTGGTCCGTAAGAGTAGGCGATTTCATAATTTCCTGGTGCAATTGAATTGCCATAAACTGAATCTATTGTATCAGTATAAAGCTTTAGATCAAGTGAATCGATCTCAATATTATAAGCTGTAGGATCAGTCCCATTGACTTCATTCCATCCATGGAGCGAGAAATAAAACATTCCATCAGTTGCATTAATATTTGTATGCTGTAGATCGACTGAACTTGTTGTGATTGTGTCTGCATCGAAATACATATAGTTTGGATCTACAAGAAATCCACCAGAGCTCATATTTCCTGGCATCCCTCCATGTTCCGCTATTGCACAATAAAATTGTTCAGCATAATCCTCATGAGCAGTCGGTGGATTTGATGTTAAATTAGATTGTAGTGTATAATGTAAATCCATATCGGTCATACTTGCCAATATTGCACTAATTTCTCCGTCAGGAAGTTTTTCTGTGATATTCACAGCAAAATGAACCGTTAAGAAATCACCTGAAGTCCATATACCATCAGGATCATAATATCTGGAACTAACTGTATAGTTTTTGTAATCTTCAAATGTCCAAAAATCGTAATGATCTCCATCAGCATCACCACGCCAAACGGAAATAATATCTGTTTCTGGAACAATCGGAATATCGTAATATGGTGTTGATCCCGGTCCTAAATCGATACCATGTTCAAATATTGTATCATCAGTCACATTGTAGTAGAAATATTCATATCCCAAGTCTTCTAGAGAGAGGACCGCTAATCGAGAACCCGATGTGTCAGGAATCCGATTTGCTAATTGAAATGAAATCCACTCTCCATCTTTATTGTTGGTTCGATCTGAACACAAATCTAATGCAACATAATAATAATTTTCATCTTCCGCAACGTACATATAATTCCAGCCGTCTACGTTCGCTTTGTCAACCAATGGATCAATTTCGTTATCAACATCTAAATAAAAGGGAACCATATAGGATGCACGTGCCCATTCACGCTTATTTATAACACCATCAAGATCAGGTGTTATTTGTTTCGGCTTATCAGAAAACATCCAATCATTTCCCCATAGCCATCCAACAAAACCAGCGGCACCAACTAAAACGACAACCAATACAACGGCTAAACCTTTGCCTTTACCTTTATTGCTTTTCGACATTGTTTAAACCTCCAAAAAAAAGGTAAAGTAACTTTGACTCTGTGACAATATAATTTTATGGGTGATGGAAATTGAGGAAAAAAAAGAGAAGAAAAGAGAAATGACTTTTATGTAATGCTCATGTCTAATGGGAGAAAATCTAGATATTCATCAAGAGATCCATCTATTGGACTTAATGGATATCCGTACATAGGATATATCCAGTAATTTGAGTCGACTATGGCCATAGTTCCGTAACCTGCAACGCTTATATATAACATTTCATCAACTAAAACTGGGAATTCAGATTTAGCGATTTTAAATTCAAAAATTCGGTGGTCTTCAGCACAATTATCGCTTGGTCCGTAAGAGTAGGCAATTTCATAATTTCCGGGTGCAATAGTATTCCCTACAATAGAATCTACTCTCGTTGTTTGAAATGTTAAGGACATCTTATCAATCGTAACTTCATATGCAGTTGGATCAATTCCATCAGGATCATTCCATCCATAAAATGTGAAATAAAACATCCCGTCTGTACCATTAATGGTTGCGTGATTCAGATCTATATCCGCTATGGTAGTCACGTTTGCTGAGAAATCATATGTGTTATGGTCATTGAAAAAACCAGATGAGTTCATGTCATGAGGCATACCTCCATGTTCTGCAATTGCGAAGTAGTATGAACTTGCTACACCTGAATGTCCAGCTGCATCCCCAGTTAGATTAGATTCAAATCTTAATCTTAGATTCAAATTCGTCATGCCCGATAGCAAAGAGCTTATCTCTTCATCGGGGAGTTTCTCGGTTATATTAACACCAAATTGATAACCGATAAAATCTCCTTCCACGAAAAAAGTTCCTGACGGATAATGCAATGAACTTATTGTAATGTTTTTATCATCAAAATCAGTCCAAAAGTCATAAAAATCTCCATCCACTTCCCCACGTATGACTTCAGAGTAATCTGCTTCAGGGAAGATTGGAATATCATAATAATTTGTTACACCTGGTGGACCTAGATTTAAGGTATGATCAAAAACAGTATCATCACTGACATTATAATAAAAATATTCATACCCTAAATCCTCTAATGCATTAAAAGCAAGTCTTGAGCCTTCAGTGTCTGGTAATCGATTAGCTAGATGAAATGCTACCCATTCTCCATCCTTATTGTTAGTCCGATCTGAGCAAAGATCCAAAGCAACATAATAGAAATTCTCATCTTCAGCAACATACATATAATTCCATCCATCGACATTAGCCAAATCAACAATTGGATCAACGTCATTATCAACATCTAAATAAAATGGAACTGTATATGATGCACGTGCCCATTCACGTTTTTCAATAATGCCATCAACCGTTGGTGTTATCTGCTTCGGGTTATCTGAGAACATCCAATCATTACCCCATAACCATCCAACA
>JAEOTN010000112.1 GCA_016839865.1 Promethearchaeota archaeon
ACTGCGTCAGTTGCATTAATAAATTCGAATTCCTCTAATTGTTGGTAAATATTTTGGTTGAAAAATTCTGCATCCAGTAACGCTTTTTTTATGTTATTTTTTAATCGTAATTCTGCGTACTCAATTTCTCCGGCAAATATTAAACTCTCAACTTCCCGCATAATTAATTCCGAAGATTGTACGACTTCACGATGCATGTTGTAGATATCATCCTTCAAATCAGAAAGCTTTCTTTTTTCTGCTGAGATTAACTCATAACTTACTCTTTTGTTGCATTTAACTAATTTTGAGATGTATGCATCTCGATGAAAGAGGAGAGTTTTGCGAAATATGCGCTTTCTTACTACAATTTTACCTTTAAAGAAATCCTCTTTCATCATTTGGTTAATTATTGATTCTAAAATGCCTTCATTAACACGAGCGGATTTTGGTTTATTTTTGTTGTAATATGATACAATTTCGGAGATATTTAGTGTAGTGTATTTATGTATACGCCGGAAGATGAATTTCGCGAAGTGTTTATCTAATGGATCTAATTGGTTCAAGAATTGAGAAAATCGTGTTTCATTATCAACTGTCTTAAGCGTGAGTTTGTATTTTTGGTTGAGATAAGAGAGAATTTCATGTTCAGCGTCTTTTATACCCATTTGGGTGCTCAGTTTATTGAGATCAAATCTAATATTTGGATTATCTAACCAGGTAAAAATCATACTTTCCAATTCATCTGCAAGATTTTCCCAAACATACGTTAGCATTATTGTTGTTTTTGCAAACTCCATCAATTTCAGAGCATTTTTCGAATCTTCCTTTGGATCTAATGATTGGATCTGATGGATCAAGTAAGAGTACACACGTCCTGGATGATAATCTATCATAAACCGGTAGCTTTCAAATAGATATACGATCCAAAAGGTTTCGTTGGGAGAAGAGGTTGATTTTGAGGATGAGAAGGAAAATCCTCCATCTTCTTTTTGAAATGACTCAAAATATTGCAATTGATCTTCAGAAACATCTGCATAAGAGCCAAGAAATCTTAGATCTAGCAATCGAAATACATTTTGGGGTACATTTCCCAGTTTGACGTCTTTTAGCGATTGAAGAATTGTATTACTATAGGAATGGATACCATCCCCACCCAACAGTAATAACACATCTAAAACATGAAACAGTGTTTTTTGTTCACTAGTTTTTTTACATACAGGACAGATTTTATTGCAATGAACAAAATGAGAGTTTTTCTTACAAGATAACAGGAAATTGAGAATTTTTGATTTATGATTTAGATCGAAATTCTGATAGAGAAAATCTTCCAATTTTCCAATTAAATGTAAAATTACTAGAGCAAAATTTGTTGACCAAATGTCTGCACCTCCTTTAGTGAAAGGATAAAATGTAAATCCCAGTTGATCTTCAGATTCTACAACGCATTTCAACGTGATCTTGTAAATTTCTTCTTTAATTGGGAGTTTATGCAAATTAACTCCAAGATATTTACCAAGTAAGAGATACCAGTATAGATTCTCTAAGTTTAATTGATCATAATTCAATATTTTGGAAGAGACTTCTTTAAAATACTGTTCTAATAGGTTTCTATGAGGTAGGAACACTTGAGGTACAGTTTTGATTGAAGTAAACGGATACCACTGAGGTTTCTTGTACTTGCTTATAAGCGGATAATTCTCGGACAGATAGTTCACCCTTACACTAAGAAGTTTGGTTCTTTAAAAAATATGAAAAAACAACGCTATATAATTTGAGTAGAAAAAGAATTGATATAAAATTCAATATATTTTCTTGATACTTTCTCTCTTTTCGAACCGTAGAGAGAAAATCCATTGCTTTGTGAACTATTCCTACCTAAAGGACAGAATTTTGTAAGTTTTTAACACTATTTTAACACTACCGGGTGGTACATGCACCCTCTATCCCCTATCATGAAATTTGACTTAGGGATTCCTTTTTTAATAATATTTATACTTGCATTGACATCTGCATTTATCACTGCTCCACAAGATTCACATACATATAATCCTCTATATTTTCGATTTGATTTTTTAATTACCCTACATACTGAGCATTTTTGTGATGTGTATTCTTCGGTGATACGGATGACATCAATGCCAACCATTTCCGCCTTATACACTATTTGCCAAATAAAGGTTAAGAATGGGATTGAGACAAAGGATTGGTTCGTTTTCTTGCCTAATTTTATATTTTGTTTCCACCTTTCATTATAACCGATTATAATTGTGCCTATATTATTGGTAATACAGTAATTTATGAGACTACGAGAGGTTTTATGAAAGAAATCTTTTATTTTATCTTTACGCTTGCGGTGTAATCGCTGAATTCGAAGCGTGTAGTCAGCATTATTACATTTTTTTGCCAGAGATTTATATTTCGCTAGTTTTTTATTGTAGAATTGGTTTATGCTTTTCAAAATACCACCTTTAATAATGAAGGGGGATTTCCCTGCATTATTTGATGCAGTTATGATATTTGTAAGACCTAAATCAATCCCTAAAGCACTCTCTTTCACGAGACGATGATCTCTTGACTCATATGTATAAATAAGTTCAATATTATAGCGATCATAAAAAGGAACGATTCTTACCCCTTTAATGATATTGAGATTCGTTTTAATTACAGGAAAACCACGTTTCATTACTTTATTTGTAAGGAAAACATAGTTATCTTTAATTCTGCACTGTTGAGAGGTGAAATATACAACATTTTGCCCATTTTTTTTCAAATACTTCGGAAGCTTTGGTTTTCCTTGAAATTTGGTCTTATTATCTTTCCATACTTTCATTGCTTGGAAAAAACTTTTAAAATTCCGATCCACCTGTTTTAATACTTGTTGAGGGGGATGAGATCCACAAATTGATTTTAATTTTAAATATGCGTCGTGATTTTTAAGACGTTTCCATAATTCGGCATATCTTACCCATGTTTTATATATGCAAAAGTGCTGACGTATGACATATGTTGCAACATTGAACAGATTCTTGGATGCTAAACTCATCTCATCAAGTAGAGGAGTTTTTTTGCACTGAATCTGCTGAACTAGTTGCATAACATACAAAATGAAAAAAAATATTTAAACAGGGAGTGCACATTTTTTGAAAATGCATAGTCTACTATAAAATACTTCTGCATCTGAAAAAGAATGAGTTTTCATCCATATAGGTAATAAAAATTACTTTTTTGTTGCTTTTAGTAACACTGCCATGTTTTTTCCGAGGTTTTTCAGTGTTTTTATTCCCTCTTCATCGTTTTGGATCTCTCCAGGTTTTTGTGCGATAATATTATTCCAATAGGTACTAGTTGCGATAGGCATTTGATGAATTCCGAAGAAGTAATTTATTGCAGCATACACGAAATTTGCACCGGCCCTACGCGCTACACCCACTGCAGCTCCGATTTTCCCCTTGAGATCAAGCCCTCCCATTCTCTCAATAAACATTTGAGTGCGTGAGGTCACGTTGGAATAGTATGTCGGGGACCCCAATATTAAGCCATCACTATCGAGTAATTTTTCTCGCAACATTGGAACATCATCCTCGGGTGTTCCTCCAAAAGAGAATGGATGTAATTTCAAGTCTACTAAATCAATGATTTCTACTTCAATTCCCTCTTGTTTCAACTCTTCCGCAACAATTTCCAATGCCATATGTGTATTTCCATTGTTTCTTGCACTTCCATTAACTGCTAATACATTCATATGGAACACTTAACTTGAAAAATTATAAAGATGACTGGTGCAAAACTATCGAATTATGAGAGGAAAATAGAAAAAGATCAATTTGAACTGATGTTGTCCAAATCGCTAAGGTCGAGTCCTGCTTCTAAATCTTCATCGGCCACCTCAGATAGGAATTCGTCAAGAATAGTTTTCAATTCTTCTCCGGATCGTTTCATTACTAACCGAATAAGACCTAAATTGATATCAGGATCCGAGATTAAACACAAAACACCCTTTCCGCAACTAGCTGCAAAGATTTTTCCGGATGTAAATTCACTGGTAACGATGGAAAGTTCCCCCAGTTCTAAATTTCTACCTTGTTCTTCTGATGCACAGAAAACTGCACTTGCGATAGCTCCAATTCCATCCACATCGACTGGATAGTAGGAAAATTTACTCACATGTGCAATAGTCAAACCTGTGCGGTCTACAAGCAGCACTTTTTTAATTCCAGATTCGCTTTTTATGATTTTAGATAATATCTTATTGAAGGATTTTGTTGAAAGAGCCATTTTATTTAACTCCGGTCATACACAAACCGAATGGCTGTGTATTTGAAAGTTTAGTATCTTATTACTTACATTGTAGTGTGTTATTTCACTTATATAATTTTATCTGTGCTTATTTGACCAGATAAATTAGGAAATAAACAACTTATACACTAATAAAGAATTTTGATCCTAAACGTATTTCGGATGTACGTAGAATTTTTCTCCGCAGACACACGAAGATAATTCATTTGAAATACCATGATTTTTGTTAACGTCCGTTAACAATTTTCAAAATAA